>JACPIQ010000135.1 GCA_016188005.1 Candidatus Rokuibacteriota bacterium
CAGGCCACCGCCGGGGCCGCGGCCACCTCCGGGCCAGCCACCTCGGCCGCGGCCGGGTGGAGCCGCTGCGGCGGGGCCTCGCCCCCGGCCGGCGGCGCCGGGGTGCCCCCCTCCCGGCCCCCGGTCTCCTCGATGAGCGGCAGGGCTGCCTCGAGCGTGATCACCGGCAGGCGCCGGGACCGCGCGTGCTTCTCGACCCGCGCCTGGGCCAGCCGCCGCAGCGCCGCGTCGGGAATCCGCCCGAGCGCCGCGCGCGCCTCGGCGGCCCATCGCACGGCGATCCCGGGCAGCGGCTCCTCGACCTGCGCGCCCCCCTGCCGCGCCGCCGCGGCCTCCAGCGCCGCGGCATCGATCACCCGGAACCGGTCGGCCCCGCCCCCGCAGACCGGACAGGTCACGGCCGGCTCCGGGCCCCGGGCCGCGTACCCGCACGTTCCGCACACCGCCGTGGCCTCGGCGCCCCGGGCCCGGATGGCCGCCGCCGCCACCCCCAAGGCCATCGCCCGCAGTTGCGCCGGCCCCCGCCCGGGCATGCCGTGCGCCATCGCCGCGTCGATCACGCTCGAGGTGACCACCGTGTGCCCCTGCTCGGTCGCGTAGCGGAGCACGGCCGCGCGCGCCACCCCCTGGACAGGGCGCGGCACCGCCGCCATCCGCGCCTCGGCCTCGGCCGTCCACGCCACCGTCTCCTCGGCCAGGAGCTCCTGCGGGGGCGTGAAGCGCCCGCCGGTGAGCAGGACATTGCAGGGCGCCAGCCGCACCAGCGTCTCACTGTTGCTCCCCAGCGCCCCTTCCGCCTCGTCCGAATGCGCCCCGGCCCGCCCGAGGATCAGCAGCCACGGCTGGCTCGCGCGGCAGTGCTGGAGCAGCTTCTCGAAGCACTTGCCGGCCAGCAGCGTCGTCGTCAGCGTCCCCCCCTCCGCCGCGGCCAGCCGGCGGCCCGTGTCGAGATGCGTCTGGTAGATGCGCGCCAGCCCGCTGTCGATGATCTCCTCGTGCAGCGCCTCCTGCTCCGCGAAGCGGAAGACCTGCGCCGCCTCGGCCGACAGCACCCCCACGAGGCTCTTGAACAGCGTGTAGTGCAGATAGGGGTCGTAGACGGCCACGGCCTCCACCGGATGGCCCAGCGCCCGGCCCAGCGCCAGCCCCAGCCTGAGCCCGTGGAAGGCCTGGGCGCTGCCGTCCAGCCCCACCACAATGGCCCCGCGCCCGGCCGCCGCCGGGTCCAGCGTCTTGACCACCAGCGTGTCGGCCGCCGTCCCCCGGACCACCCGCTCGGCCACCGACCCGAGCAGGCTGTCCTTCACCGCGCCCATGCCGAGCGCCCCCAGGACCACCAGGTCGTAGCCGGCCCGCCGCGCGTCCTCCAGCAGCACCCGGTGGTGCTTGCCGTCGAAGGTCTTGCGCTCCAGCGTGAGCCCGGCCGCCGCCGCCCGGCCCGCCATGGCGTCCAGATAGGAGTCGGCGATCAGCCGCAGCCCCATCCGGATCAGCGAGTCGTGCACCGCGCGCTGCCGCTCCAGCTCCGTCTCTTGCCGGTACCGCGCCGGCAGCGTGTACTCCATCTGCTTGAACCGCGTGTCGTGCAGCCCCCCCGCATAGACGTGCACCCCGGTCAGCTTCGCGCCACACGCCCCCGCCAGCTCCACCGCCAGCTCAATGGCCCGATTGGCGTGCTCGGAGTTGTCCACCGGAACACAGATGTGGCGATAAATGGAGCCCGCTCCTCTCATAACGTCATAGCGCGGGCTCGGCGCCCGCCGCGCGTGTGCCGCCGAGACCTGAACACTCTTACTGCCTGTTTCCCATCGGCTTCACGATGTGCATACCCCGGAGCCGGGACCGACCGGAAGACGGGCGCCGGCCCATGACGGCAGTTCCTGGGTGATACGGGACCTTCTCGGCCAGGGAGTCATCCTCGCCCCGCGACGGCCAGGAGCCGTCTCATGGCTTACCTCTGCCCGTCGCTGGATCATGTGGCGGCAACTGCAAGGTTGATGCCTCGTTGCTGAGCGGCGATCTGCCCCCCAGAGGGTGCGGCTGCCGGCCTGGATTGCCCCAGGCGGCCCGCACATCGATCATTACCTCGACCTGGCGCGGGAGCTTCGGGCCACACGATGAGCCAGGGGAAGCCAGCCGTCTGGGGATTCTTCCCCACCGGTGGGGATTTTCCCCAGCCGTAGTCAGGCGGGTTGATCCCCAGCTCTACGCGCAAGAGCACCAGAGACGGGCGCCCCGCTCCCAGCAGACGCTTTGTCTTCGGGTCTCCGGGGCCCCACGATGGCTGGCATCCGTCTTGCGGGATCGTCGACAGTAAGAAGTAGCTCCGCCGGGTCTTGGCCAGAGCCCCCCCAAGAACCTGCCGACGCGGGTGTGATTTCCCAGAAGCATTCCCCCACGTAGCAGGCTGATTCTCAGAACCTTTCCCCCAGGGGTTTCTCAAAACCTTTCCGCCACCCGGGGCCCGGCGGCCAAGCTGGGCCGTGGTTACTTCCTCGCCAGGAGGTGGTCA
>JACPIQ010000136.1 GCA_016188005.1 Candidatus Rokuibacteriota bacterium
CCGAGCCAGCGCGGCGGCTGGCGGTGGGCTTTGACTTGCTCCCGACTCCGTAGTAACTACGCTCCTCGGGCGAGAATCGCGCGTGATTTCAGCCCGTTTCCCGAAGCGCCCACCAGCTCCGGGGTAAACTCACGCTAGCCGACGCCGTACTGCTCGATGCGGCGATAGAGGGTGCGCCGGGAGATCCCGAGCGCTCGGGCGGCCTGGTCCTTGTCCCCGCCGTGGTGGCGAAGGACGCGGAGGATCAGATCTCGTTCGGCCGCCGCGAGGGTGGGTAGACCGCCTGTCGCCGCGGGCTCTTCGGACCGGGAGCGCAGGACCGGGAGATCCTCGAGCGTGATCTCTTCCCGGGCGCCGAGGGCATAGGCGCGATGCAGGAGGTTCTCCAGCTCCCTCACGTTGCCGGGGAAGTCATACGCCATGAGGGCCTCCATCGCCTCCGGCGCGACCCCGCTCACCCGCCGGCCCAGCTTCTGGTTGAGCTGGCGGAGGAAATGGGTCACCAGGGGCAAGATGTCGGCCCGACGCTCTCGCAGGGGCGTGACCAGGATGCGCACCACGTTGAGCCGGTAGAAGAGGTCCTGGCGGAGGGCGCCGGCCCGGACGGCCTCCTCCACGTTGCGGTTGGTGGCGGCGATGACGCGCACCTCCACCTTGAAGGTCTTGACGGCGCCGACGGGGCGCACGTCCTTGTCCTGGAGCACGCGCAGGAGCTTGACCTGCAGCGCCGCGGGCAGCTCGGCCACCTCGTCGAGGAAGATCGTGCCGCCGTGGGCGGAGCGGATGAGGCCGAGGGCATCTGCCACCGCCCCCGAGAAGGCGCCGCGCGCGTGACCGAAGAACTCCGACTCCATCAGCTCCGCGGGAATGGCGCCGCAGTTGACCGGGATGAACGGGGCCCGGCTGCGGGGCGACCGGTGGTGGATCGCGGCCGCCACGAGCTCCTTGCCGGTGCCGCTCTCGCCCTCGATCAGCACCGGGGAGTCGCTGCTCGCCACCCGGTCGATGAGATCCCGGAGCTGCTTCGTGGCGTCCGACACCCCGACCAGCTCCATGGCACCCAGCTGGTCCCCCACCCGGGCGCGCAGCGCATGCACCTCCTGCCTGAGCAGCCGCCGCTCCGTCAACCCGCCCATGAGGTGGCGGAGCACGTCCAGATTCAAGGGCTTCTCGAGGTAGTCACAGGCCCCCGCCTTCAGGGCCTGGACGGCCGTCTCCACCGTGGGACGGCCCGTCATCATGACCACGTCGACGTCGAGGTCCCGCTGCTTGATCTCCCGGAGGAGGTCGATCCCGCTCATGCCCGGCATCATGATGTCGAGGAGTACCACGTCCACGAGGCTCCGGCCGAGCGCCTCCAGCGCCTCCTCGGCGCTGCCGGCAGTGGAGGCCTCGTACTCCCACGAGGCGAGGACCTCGGCGAGCAGCTCCCGCAGCACCTTCTCGTCGTCCACCACGAGGACACGCGGTCTGTCCATGCCAGACCCAAGTTACCCGAGTCAGGCCAGGTTGCCAACCTCCTCGTCGGCGCCGCTCCTCTCGCTACAGCTTCCGCTCCATGACCACGCAGTCGACACCCGGGCCGGCGTAGTCGGGGACCAGGGGCAGCGTCCCGGACCACGCGGCGCCCTCCTCGCGAAAATGGAAGCCCATCTGACGATGGAAGGCCAGCGACCCCTCGTTGTGAGGCACGGTGATGGCCACCACCTTGACGCATCCGCGGCTGCGCACCAGGTCGAAGAAGTGCTCGTACAGCGCCCGCCCGATCCCCCGCCCCCTGAAGGCCGGGGCGGTGCCCACGAGGTGGACGTACGCCTCCTCGGGCCGCCCCTGGGAGATGAACCCGACCAGGAAGCCGGCCACCTCCCCGGCCTCCTCGCAGACGAAGCAGGTCTGCGGGAAGTGCTCGAGGTAGAGGGGATGGAGGAGATAGCGGACCTGATCGTTCCACCAGGTGTCCACGACCCTGCAGAGGTGGAGGAAGTCGAGCCGGGTCATGGGGCGGATCATCCGCTGGACGGGAGCACTCATGAGCTGCCTCCTGACCTCCTCGAGCACCCGTGCGACAGGGCCACGCACCACGAGGGCCGCCCAGGGGTCGAGACGGGTCTCGGTCCGGTTGAGGATGACGACAGGCATGCCTCGTTCCCGGGTCATCTCGGGGAGGTTCGAAGCCGGCGCCACCTGCAGCGACGTCCCGAGGACGAGCATGAGGTCCGCGCTCCGGGACCACCAGGCGGCCAGCGCCAGCCGGCTCGCGTCCAGCGCCTCTCCGAAGCTCACGGAGTCCACCTTGAGCGCTCCCCCGCAGCGGGGGCAGGTGGGGGGCCTTCCGCTTCCTTGCGGGGGCACGGACGCCGACGGCAGGCGCGCCTCGCAACCGAGACACACGGCCGCACGTGCATTGCCGTGCAGCTCGACCACGCGCTCCGCCGGAAGGCCCGCGGCCTGGTGCAGGCCGTCCACGTTCTGCGTGATGACCCCCAGCAGCTTGCCCTCGCGCTCGAGCTCGACGAGCATCGCGTGGCCGGCATTGGGCGCCGCCCGCTCCAGCGCGCGGCTGAAGCGCCAGTGGAGCCGCCAGTGAAGGCGCCGCGAGGAGGCCGACTCCAGGAAGCGAGCATGGGTCAGCGCCTCGGCATTGGCGTCGTACCAGAAGCCGGTCTGGCTCCGATAGTCCGGGAGTCCGGACTCCGTGCTCATGCCCGCCCCCGACAGCACGACGATGCTCGAGGAGCGGCGGATGAGCCGGACGAGGTCGGCGATCTCTGCCTCGGGCAATGGCCCGGCCGGTGCGACCGCCTCGATCTCTCCCGGCAGCGTCGCCTCCGAGAGGGGGCGCGGGCGAATCCCCAGGGCGGCCGAGGCCGAGGGGCTCTTCGCCGCGACGAGCAGGCCCAGCACCAGGACGTGGGCCATGGCGGTGACGGGGTATAGCCCCAGGGGCGCGAGGGCCCAGACAAGGCCCACCCACCCGAGCACACCAAGCCCTGACATCCCGGCCGCGAGGGCGAGCGTCCGTCCGGTCAGCGGGAAGAACACGCCGGCCGTCCCCAGAGCCACGGGCAGCGCCGTGTAGGCGTAGCCGCCGATCCAGAGCAAGCCCTCGAGGCCCCCCAGGAGCATGGCGGTGCCGAGTCCGAAGGAGAGCCCCGCGAGGCCGACGCCGAGAGCCGCCCGGGACACGCACCAGAGCCCGATGGCGGCCGCCACGGCGCCCGGCAGTGAGGCGAGGACGAAGGACGCGACCATATCCCTGAGCGCCGGGGTCGCCCAGCCCGCCGCCGGTCCTGCGAGCGCCGGAGGGATGATCGGCGCCAGCTGCCCGACGCCGAGGCGCCCGAACAGGAGTCCCGCGCCCCAGATCACCAGGACGAAGGGAACCCCGAGCACCGGTAGCTCCCGCCGCGCGAATGGGGGCAGGAGCCGACCGTGGAGCCAGGTCGCCAGGACGGCAGCCGGCAGCACGAGGAGGAAGGCCGGCGAGGAGGGCGGAAAGAACGCCGCCCACGCGAGCCCCACCATGGCCGCGTTGTAGCCGAACAGCCCCTGGCCCAGCAGCCCCCGGTTCCAGCCCAGCCCCCGGGCCATGGCCGTGGCGACCAGCAAGCCCAGGAGAGCTCCGAGCGCCGCGGGGGGAGAAAAGAGAGTGAAGGCCAGGAGGAACCACGCCCCCGCCGTCGGGGAGGCGGCATAGAGGACCTGGCCGGCCCCGCCGAGTGCCGCGCGGAGGAGGCTCAGCGCCGACCCCGGGCGTGCCCGTTCGCGTGGGCGGCGCCGTTGCCGTTGCCGTTCCCGTTCCGGCTGGCAGCCGCGCGACGCGGCGCGAGATGGACCGGCATCTCGTCCAGACGCACCAGGTCCTCGGTCCGCTCGCCCCTGCGGAGCACATGCGTCTCCCTCCCGGACACGACGACGACGGGAGGCCGCGGGTAGATGAACTGCATGGAGTTGGACACCGTGTAGGCGCCGGCATTGCGGAAGAGGAGCATGCTGCCCCGACTCACCGGCGGCAGCGACACATCCCGCCGCAGCACGTCGATCTGCATGCAGAGGGGGCCGACGATGTCCACACGCGCGGAGTCTCCCTCGGCCTCGCGCCCGGTGACCACGTCGTGCCTGAAGTAGTAGGCCGTGGGCAGGAGGTTCACGCCCCCGTCGACCACGACGAGCGTGCGCCCGTCGGGCGTCTTCTTGACCGCCACGACGCTCACCAGGAGGGAGACGGCGTCGTCCACGATGGAGCGCCCCGGCTCCAGGATGAGCAGCGGGCGGCGGGGCAGCCGCTTGACTCCGGCCTTGAGCGGCCCCGCGATGGCCTCGGCGTACTCGGCGTAGCTCGGGGTCGTCATCTCCCCGGGCAGGAGCTGGCTGAGGATGGTGTTCCGCGAGGCGTAGCCGCCGCCCAGGTCCAGGTACTCGATGTCACCGAGGCGCTGCGCCTCGACGGTCATGGCCAGATCCAGGAGCCCGGTGATGGCGCGCTTGTAGATCTCCACGTTGGCGAGATAGGTCCCGGCGTGCAGGTGGAAGCCCGCGAGCCGCAGGAGCTTCGAGCCGTGGATCCTGCGGCACACCTCCAGCGCCTGGCCCGACTCCATGTTGAAGCCGAACTTGTCCCACGGCGGATCGTTGAGGCGCATGTTCACCCGGATCCCGATCTTGACCGGACGCCTGAGCTGCCGCGAGACCTCCTCGAGGTCGGCCAGCTCCTCGAGGTTGTCCACGTTGACCCGGACGCCCAGCCGGGTCGCCTCGAGGAGGTGATCGAAGGGCTTGTAAGGGCCGTTGTAGACGATCTGGGACCCGGGCATGCCCAGCGCCCGGGCACGCTCCAGCTCGAACCCGGAGACCACCTCGGCCCATGCTCCTTCCTGGTGGAGGGTGGCGCAGATCCCGGACACGTAGTTGGTCTTGTACGAGTAGGCCACCACCGTCTCGGGATAGCGGGAGCGGAAGGCCGAGAGGAACCCGCGCAGGTTCTTCCGGAGCGTGGCCTCGGAGACGACGTAGAGCGGGGAGCCGTACTTGCTCTTGAGGCTCTGGGCGCTCACGCCGTCCACCGCCTCACCGACCGCGATGGGAGGGGCGCCCGGACCGCCGCCGCCCCACTGCTTAGTGAGCGAGCCCAGCTCGCGCCGCATGATCAGAGGCCGCTCGTAGAGTTCCCGCGTGGCTGGTGTCATGGGAGAAGGCTCCTTCGGTGGCCAGCTGGCCTAGCGTGGTGATCGGCATCGCGACGTCCATCGCCACCCGGGACAGGAACAGGCCGTCCCGGTACGTCGCGGGCAGTACGGGGGCTGCCCCCAGGCAGAGCCCCACGTACTGGCGGGCCAGCGGCCGCCCGGCAGCGGCGGCCAGGGAGATCCAGGAAGGAAAGCCGGGCGTCACGCCCGTGAACCAGAGGGCGCCGGCCTCGTCCCGGATCAGGTGAAGCTCACCGGGGCCGGTCCAGCGCGCGACATCCAGGATGCGGCGGGCGGCAGCCAGGACCGCGGGGTCCGCGGTGGTCACGGCGGACCAGAGGGCTCCGTTGCTGCCGCGCTGGAGCGGCAACGCCGCGGCCAGCCCCAGCACCCGCCCGTGGCCGCCGCAGAGGACGGCGACGCTGATCTCCGTCCCCAGCGTGGGCTCGTGGGCGCGCGTCGCCATGCCCCAGGGGCGCGCCATCGCCTGGACCAGGGCCGGGATCTCGGCGAGCGTGGCGGCCGAGGCCAGGCGCCCGTCGGTGGTCCGCAGGAGCAGGGGCCACGCGCACGGTCTGAGCGCCAGCTTGCCCAGGCTTGCGGGATCGAGGCCCGAGCCGCGCGGCAGCCGCACCCCGGCAACCCTCGACACCCCGAGAAAGGGCAAGCCTGCAGCCTGACGGGGCGACGGGAGCAGGTGGCGGACGCCGGCCCGGGCGAGGGCCTCGCGGCGAGGCGCCAGCGCCACCACGTCTCCGGGCGAGCCCGGCAGCAGGACGAAGCGCCGACCCCGGGCCAGCTCGCTGACCGCCGCGACGAAGGCCTCCGGCTCGCGGCGGGGGGAGGGTACCACGACCACCTCGTCGGCAGCGGGGACGGCCTGGAGGCCGTCCGAGAACGCGCTCTCCGCCAGCGCGACCACGCGAAGGCCGGCGGCGCCGGGCCCCCTCTTGAGCGACTGGGCCGCGGCCAGCCCGGCGCTGGGCTCGTCCGCCCCGGTGATGCCAGTGATCGCCACCCAGGTCGGCTTCGCGGTCATGGCCTCACCTCCCCCGCAGGACCACATGACGCGAGGATGTCAGCGCCTCCACCCGGTCGAAGGGATGGAAGGCATCCTCCACCGACCGGACGAAGAGCTGGCCCGGGCGGACCTCGCGGAAGGGGCGGACCTCTCTCCCCATGGCCAGCTGCACCGCCGCCCATGGCAGGTTCTGTCCCGCCGCCGCGGTGAGATAGGTCCAGGCGGGGAAGCGAGGATTGATCTCGATGAGGTAGAACCGGTTCGAGGCGGGATCCCGGATCATCTCCAGCTCGGCAGGACCCACCCAGTCGATGGACCGGAGCAGGTGGCCGGCGCGCTCCACGACCTCCGGCAGCCGCACGGTGACCCCGGCCCAGCCCTTGCCCCGGTCCGTGACTCCCAGCTTCCGCATGGGCACGGCCCCGACCAGCTCGCTCTTCCGGTTGAAGAGCACGGTGACGTTCAGCTCGTCGCCGATCACCCGCTCCTGCGCCAGGAGCGGGAATCCCCACTGGCCCACCAGCCGCTCGAACTCCGCATGCGCCTGCTCCGCCGTGCTGACGAGCCTGGCGTCGGCGAAGGACCCCTTGAGGAAGAACGGGAGCGCGAGGTCGCGGAGCGCCGCCGTCATGGCCGTCTGCGACAGGAGCGTGACCGTGCGCGGGGCGGCAAAGCCCGAAGCCTCGGCCAGCGGCGAGAGCACGGACTTGGCGCGACGGCGGATGGCTGCCGCGTCGGGCACGAGGGTGTGGATGCCGAGCCCCGCCAGCGAGCGGCGCGTCCCGGCGCAGAGCCCGACGTCGGGGTCCAGCGCAGGGATGAGCACGTCGATGGGCGTTTGCCGCCTGACGTCTGCCAGGGCCTGGACGAAGCTCCGGTCCCCGTAGGCCGGCGCCGGGATGAGGAAGACCTCGTCGATCAGGTCCGTCGCGTAGAGCCCGGTGAATCGGTGGTCGAACGCCAGCCCGACCAGGGTCTGGCGGGGCCCGCGCGCCTCCCTGAGGCAGCGGGCCACCGCCACCCCCGGCCCCGGATTGTCCGAGGCCGCGAGCCCCGTGATTGCAACGGTCGGGCTACGATTCGGAGAGGAGTCCATGGATCCGCACCTGGGAGAGGAAGGCCAGCACGTCGGCGAGGGCCCGGGCTGGCGGGATCCCGTGGGATCTCGCCAGCCGCTGGGCAATGTCCTCGGGCGCTGTGCCCTGGCGGTAGAGGCGGTGGACGAGGGCGCCCGTGGCGTTCAGGGTGAACACGTCACCGCAGTCCTCCCTGAAGAGAAAGCGCGACTCCATCAGCGCGCCCCCGCCGTCTTCTTCGGCTCGGTGGCGCGGAGCCCGGCCAGGACCGGCGGATAGGCCGGATACATCTCCTGCGCGGTCAGGAAGATCTCCCGCGCGGCGGGCTGGTCGCCCTTCTTCGCGAGGCAGCTGGCCTTGCCCACCATGGAGGAGACCAGGTCGGGGTCGCGGTCCAGCGAAGCGTCGAAGCGCTCGACGGCCTGCTCGCACTTGCCCGCCAGCACCGAGACCCAGCCGAGAATGGACTGCGCGTCCGTCAACACCGGGTAGCTGCCCGACTCCGGGAACACGACCCACACCGTGCGGTGCTCCGCTCGGCGCTTGGCCTTGAGCGCGCGGTTGAGGCTCGCCTCGGCCTCGGAGGTCTTGCCGAGCTTGTAGAGAGCGTAGCCGTGGCCGAACCACGCATTGCTGTCGGCCGCGTCGTCCTTGGCGATCTCCTCGAAGAGCTTGCGCGCGGGCTCGAAGGCCTGCCATCTGACATAGCCCCAGGCCAGGTCGCTCCGGAGATCGCGGTAGTCCTTGCTGCCTGTCAGCTCCCGGAAGGGCTTGTCGTCCGCGTAGCCCGGGATGAGGGTGAGGGCGTAGCGGTAGGCTGCCTTGGCCTCCCCGGGGCGGTTGAGCTTCACGTAGGTCCAGCCGAGCATGCGATTCACCTCGGGGGAGGCCGGAGCGATTCGGTAGGCCGCCGTGAAGGCCGCCAGGGCCCCCTTGGCATCCCCGCTGGCGAGCAGCGCCCGGCCGTGGGCGGCCTGGTAGTCGAGCGAGCCGGGCACGAGCGCGGCTGCGCGCCCGAGCGCGGGAACTGCCCCACCGTGCTGGCCCAGGCCAGCCAGAGCCAGCCCCTGCCCGTACAGGACATCGGCGTCCTCGCCGGCCTTGACGAGCTCCTCGAACTCGACGGCAGCCTCCTGGAGCTTGCCGCCGTAGTAGTGGCTCCAGGCATGTCCGCGGCGGGCCTCTCGCACGTACTCGGCCGGAAGCCCGGCGGTGCCGCTCACCTTCTTGAACAGCGCTGCCGACTCACCGAACTTGCCCTGGTTGTACGCGGCCCAGGCCCCATCCAGCTCGGGGGCGCGCACGCGCCTCAGCTCGGCGAACCCTCGCAGGGCGGCGGCGTAGCCGGGCGCGTCGGTCAGCGCCTCGGCGAAGAGCTTCTGGGCCTGCTCGGGCTGCTGGCGCCGGAGCGCGATCCAGCCGATGCCGACCTTCGCCTCGGCCGCCTCCAGCTTCGAGGCGGGCCGGATCTGCTTGAAGGCCTCCTCGGCGCGGTCGACCTTGCCGAGCGCCAGCTCGGACCAGCCGATGCCGCCGCGAACGAAAGGAAGCGCCGTGACCGGCAGATCTCCCGGGCTGACCAGGAGCGCCTCGAAGGCCTTGATGGCCTGCTCGTGCTTGCCGAGGTAGAAGAGTTCCCAGGCCCTGTCGTGGGGGCCGAAGCGCGCGGTGCGGAGGGCGGCGAAGCCGTTGGCAGCTGCGGCCAGGCCGGGGATGGTCCCGTTGGCCTGGACGAAGGCCTTCTCGGCCTTCTCCCACTCCTTGCTCCGCAGCGCGATGAATCCGAGCCCGGCCGTGGCCTCGGCGCCGTTCGGCAGCTGGCGCAGCGACTCCCGGAAGAGCTTGTCCGCCTCCTCCGCCTCGCCGAGCCCGAGGCGCGACCAGCCGAGACCGTTGAGCACCAGCGGCTTCATGGTCTCGGGCAGCCGGCCCGGCTCCTTGCGCAGCCGCTCGAAGGCGGCGACGGCCTCTCCGTGCTTGCCGCCGTAGTAGAGCGCCCAGGCATCGTCGAAGGCCTTGTAGCGCTTGCCCCTGAGCTCGCGCATCCCTTCCAGCGCCCGCCCGTATCCGGGCAAGGCCACCAGCGCGCGGCCGAAACCCGCCTCGGCCTCGTCGAGGCGGTCCCGCTTGAGGGCGACCCACGCGAGCCCCGCCTCGGCCTCGGCCGGGCGCATCGTCTTGAGCTGGGTGAAGACCTCCGCGGCCCTCGCGGAGTCGCCCGTCTGCAGGTAGCTCCAGGCGAGGAGGGACTGCACCTCCGGCCATGCGGGCTTGCCCTTCAGGGCCGCCACCAGGTGCGGAATCGCCCTGGCGGGCTCGCCCTTGGCCACGAAGAGATCACCCAGGCCCCGCTGGCCCTCGTGAGGCTTGTTGGTCCCCGACGGCGTCTGGGCCAGGTGCTCGCGGAATGCAGCCTCGGATTCCTTGAACTTGCCCTGGGCGAGATGGACGAACCCGAGCCCCAGGTACGGCTCGTCCCATTTCGACGACAGCCTGTTGAGAGCGGTGAACTGCGCGTGCGCGAGTCGCACCCATCCCTTCTTGAAATAGGTCCAGCCCAGGCCCTTCCGGGCCGAGGCCAGGTCTGGGTTGTTGATGGCCGTGACATCCGCGGCGATGTCGAAGGTGATCATCTCGTCGGTCGTGGGACGCCGCTGGGCCGGAGCCTCGCGCAGGACGCTCTTGAAGCGGACCAGCGCCTCGTCGTAGCGCCCCTGGCCCCAGAGGCTCCACCCCATGAGGAGGCGGGCATCCATCGCGTCCGGCGACTTCGCGAGGATGGCGCCCAGCGCCTTCTCGGCCTCGGCGAACTTCTCCGCCTTGAAGAGCTTGACCGCCTCGTCCTGACTGGGCGCCGCCACGGCGCCGGCGAGCGCGCCGGCGAGCCCGACCAGAACGACGCACGCCACCACCGACACCAGAGATCTCCTGCTCATCGCGGTCCCTCCCCTCGCCCCGACCCGCCTGGTCGCGGTGACTGGCGGATGGAGCGGCCTCCCGGTGACCAGCAGCTGCGGCGCGGCGGCACCCTGTGACAGCGCCCGCACGCCGGATGTTGTGGCATGGGGGACTCAGGTGCACGGGCGATGCCACCGGCCGCATGAGTCAGAGCTCCCTGAAAATCACCGAGTTGGCTCTGGAGGGGACGGGAGGAGCCCCGGGGGAATGCCAGGTTGGCACGCCGCCTTGCCGGGCTGGCACATCCGCGGAGCCTGAACCTTTCCCCGGTGCCGGACGCAGATGGCGGACATCGCGATCGGTCGGGCGGCGGCGCTGGACAAGACCGGGTGCAACGCCCGGGTCTCGAGAGGAATGGCCGCGGGGCCCGCGGGAGAGGCGGCCGGAGCGCGAGGGCGGGCGCCGAGGAACGAGTCTGACGGCTCCTTGACCGTCTCGCAGGTCCGGTGCTAGACTGCGCGAGTTTCACATCCAAGACAATGCGTTCACCCAGTTGAACACCTCGGGCCTGCGCACGCCCGGCACCGGCCTCGCGTACGACGACGACTGGTTCGGGCCGCCGTGGCGGCAGCCCGAGATCGCCGTGCTCCTGCACGGCATCGCGGAGTCCGCGCAGGCATGGCGCTGCTGGGTGCCGCACCTCGCCGCTCAGCTTCGCGTGGTGCGCCCGGACCTGCCGGGGTTCGGCCGCTCGCCGCTGCCCCCGCCGAGCTTCGACTGGTCGCCTCCCGCCTTCGCAGCCGAGGTGGCCCGCCTCCTCGATGCGCTCGGTCTCGACGCCGTGCACGTCGTCGGCGCCAAGTACGGTGGAACGATCGCGATGCAGTTCGCCGCCGACTTTCCCGACCGCACGCGGACGCTCTCCGTGCTCAGCTCCCCCGTCGCCGCGGCCGGATCAGGCGGGCGCGTCGACCTCGCCACGTTCGCCGGGCGGATCCGGCGGGACGGCGTGCGGGCGTGGGCGGCAGAGACGCAGCGCGCCCGCCTCGGCCCCGACGCCTCCGAGGAGCACGTGCGGTGGTGGACCGAGGGGCTGATGGCGCGCGCACGCCCCGAGGCCTGCATCGGGGCCACCGCCGCCGCGGGCCGGCTCGACATCCGGGCCGCGCTGCCGAGGATCCAGGCGCCCGCGCTCATCTGCACGACCGAGGGGAGCGCGCTGCAGTCCGTGGACACCGTCCGTGCCTACCAGGCGCTCATCCCGCGCTCGTCGCTGCGCGTGCTGCCCGGGGCGGCCTACCACGTGGCCGCGGTGCGGCCCGACGAGTGCGCGCGCCTGGTCCTGGAGTTCATCGCCGAACAGAGGAGAACGCCGTGGCATTCCTGACCCTGCCCGACGGCGCGCGGATCGCCTACGACGAGCACGACTTCACGGAGCCCTGGAGGCCGGCGCGCCCCGTCATCCTCGTGCACGGGTTCAGCAAGAACCGCCGCTTCTGGTACGACTGGATTCCCGCCCTCGCGCGCCGGTACCGGGTGATCAACCTCGACCAGCGGGGCCACGGCGACTCGAGCCTTCCGCCCCGCGACTTCACCATGGGGCTGGAGCCGTTCGCCGCCGACCTCGTCGGCGCGCTCGACCAGCTCGGGCTCGACGCCGCCACCTTCGTCATGGCGGAGTTCTCCTCGTCGGTGGCCGTGGAGCTGGCCGCGCGGTATCCGGGGCGCGTGCGCGCCCTCGTGCTCCCCGGCTTCGGCTACAACTGGCGCGCCTCCCCCGCGGTGGACTGGGAGGGCTGGGCGCGCACGGCGGAGCGCGAAGGGGCGGAGCAGTGGGCGCGCCAGACGAACCACCTTCGCCTGCCCAGGGACGCCGACCCCGAGCTGCGCGAGTGGTACGTGACGCAGCAAGCCCGCGTGCCCGGCTGGCTGCTCGCAAAGGTGTTCCGCTACGCCGGGCAGCTCGACCTCACCCCTCGCCTGCCCCTCGTCAAGGCTCCCACGCTGATCCTCACCGGCAGCGAGTCGCAGCAGGACACGCTGGAGAGCGTCCGCCGGGCGGCCGGGCGGATGCCGCGGGCCGAGATGGTGGTCCTCGAGGGAGCGCCCTTCAACGTGATGAGCGCGCGGCCGGCCGACAGCATCGCCGCCACGCTCGCATTCCTCGAGCGGAACGCCTGAACAGGAGACGACGACGAGGACGACGCCGATCCGTGTGATGTCCCTGGGGGCCCTGTGCGCGCTCGCCCTGGGGTGGTCGAGCCCGGCCGCGCCGGCCGAAATCACCGTGAAGATCGCGGACCACTTCCCGGCGGGCCACGTGATCCCGCAGACGCTCACCAAGCCGTGGATGGCGCGGGTCGAGGAGCTGTCCGGCAAGCGCGTCGGGTTCACCCACTTCCCCGCCCAGCAGCTCGTGAAGCAGGTCGAGGCCCTGGGCGCCGTGCAGCGGCGGGTGGTCGACATCGCGCTCGTCAACCCCGGGCTCTTTCCCACCGAGTTCGCCCTCACGGGCGTCACCTTCCTGCCGAACGGCTACGACTCGGTCGCTCACGGTGGCCGCGCCCTCCAGCGGCTGTTCCAGCACGCCGCGATCCAGGACGAGTTCCGGCGAGCCGGCGTGCGGGTGCTCCTCATCGAGCCGCTCGACGCGTACGAGGCGCTGACCGGGAAGCCCGTGAAGACGCCGGCGGACCTGCGCGGGTTGAAGATCCGGGCGGCGGGCGAGGGCCAGGTGGCGGCCGCGCGGGCGCTCGGCAGTACGCCGGTCACGATGGCGGCTCCCGAGATGTACACGGGCATGCAGCGCCGCACGCTCGACGGCCTGCTCTTTCCCTACAGCGTCGCGAAGTCGTACAAGCTCGGCGAGGTGACGAAGCACGGGACCATCGGCGCGAACATCGCCTACGCCCACGTCCTCTACTGCGTGAACGAGACCGCCTGGAGCTCGTGGCCGGCGGAGGTGCGGGCGGCCATGATGAAGGCGGCGGAGGAGATCATGCCGCGGGCGTGGGTGGACCTGGACAAGTCCACGCTGGCGACCATCGAGTCCTTCCGGGCCTCCGGTGTCACGGTCACCGACGTCGCCAAGGGCGGCGCGCGCAAGGAGTGGGAGGACGCGCTCCGGCCCGTGCGCGACCAGTGGGCGGCGAGCATGAAGGCGCGAGGCCTGGCTGGGTCCGAGGCCCTGGAGGCGTGGGACAAGGCGCTCGCCGGGAGCCGCTGAGCCCCGCGTGTTCGCCCTCGTCGATCGCGCCTGCCGTCTCGTCACCGCGGCCGTGACGTTCGCGACGATGCTGCTCATCGTCGCGGACGCGACCGGGCGCAGCCTCCGCATTCCCGTTGCCGGGGCCGTGGAGATCATCGAGGAGTACCTCATGGTCGCCATCGTCTTCCTGGCCATGGGCTTCGCCTATGGCGAGGGGCGGCACATCCGCATCGAGCTGTTCGCGCGGTGGCTGCCGTGGATCGGCCGCGCCCCCGTCCGCATCGGCGTCGCCGCAGTGTCGCTCGTGTACTTCGCGCTCATCGCCTGGCAGGGCCTGGGCCAGACGCGGGAGGCCCTCGCCATCGACAAGCGGTCGGCGAGCGAGCTGGCCTACCCGATGGCCCCCGCCTACGCGCTCGTCGTCGTCGGCTCCCTGATCATGTGCCTCTGGCTGCTGCGCGACATCGCGGCGCTGGCCCGCGGCCGGGTCCGTGGGGCGGAGGGCCACATGTGACGGTCGCGATCCCGATCGGCCTGCTCATGGTCCTCTTCATCGTCGGCATGCCGATCGGCATCGCCCTCGGGGTGGCAGGCCTGCTCGGCCTCTACCTCGCGGGCGGCGCCGACGTGGCCCTCGGGCTCCTCGCCCTCAATCCCTACCGGGAGTCGGCCAGCTTCATCCTGTCCGCGGTGCCCATGTTCGTGCTCATGGCGGAGTTCTCCACGCGCGGCGGTCTCGCCCGTGACCTCTACCACGCGGCGTACAAGTGGACGGGGCACTGGCCGGGGGGCCTCGGGATGGCGGCCATCTTCTCGTCGGCGGCGATGGGCGCGATGTCGGGCGCGAGCACGGCCTCCGCGGCCGCCATCGCCGGCGCGAGCATGGACGAGATGACCCGCTACGGCTACGACCGCTCCTTCGCCGCGGGGACCATCGCCATGGGGGGGACGCTCGCCATCATGATCCCGCCCAGCATTCCGATGGTGATCTACGGCGTCCAGACGGAGACGTCGATCGGCCAGCTCTTCATCGCCGGGGTCATTCCCGGCATCCTCACCGCCCTCCTCTACGCCGCCGTCGTGTGGGGCTGGGTGCGCTTCGTGCCCCGCATCGCCCCGCGCGTCCTCCCCTTCTCGCGACACGAGCACCTGGAGTCGCTCAAGCCCGTCTGGACGATCGTGGTCCTGGTGACCCTCATCATCGGCGGCATGTACGCGGGATTCTTCACTCCGACGGAAGCGGGCGCCGTGGGAGCGGCGGGCGCCCTCGTCATCACGATCGCGATGGGCCGCCTCGGACTGCGTGAGATCCTCCCCGCGCTCTACAACACGGCGATGACGACGACGATGATCATGACGATCGTGATCGGCGCTCACTTCTTCAGCTTCTTCCTGACCATCGCCGGCGTGACGCAGACGGTGAGCAGCATCCTCACCTCCGTGCCCCTCAGCCCCGTGGCCACGCTCGTGCTGATCATCCTGCCGATCTACCTCGTGCTCGGCATGTTCATGGACAACGTGCCGATCTTGCTCCTCACGCTGCCCGTCGTGTTCCCCGCGGTGACGGCGATGGGGTTCGACCCCATCTGGTTCGGCGTCATCGTGATCGCGATGGGCGAGGTGGGCCTGGTCACCCCGCCCGTGGGCCTCACGGTGTTCGTGGTGAGCTCGGTGGCCAAGGTGCCCCTCGACGAGGTGTTCCGCGGCGCCCTGCCCTTCCTGCTCGCCGAAGCCGCCGCCATCGCCCTGCTCATCCTCGTGCCCGGGCTCGCGACGTTCCTGCCCAATCTGATGCGCTGAAGGAGGCTTCCCCATGTCTGATCAACATCGGCGGCGGCATCCCCGGCGAGATCGACAAGGCGATCCTGGGCATGCCGGGCAAGTACACCTTCTGCCTCGGCGAGAACGAGGAGGAGAGCCCGTGGGAGCCCCTTCACGTCGCGCGCGGCCTGTCGCCCGTCATCATGGCGTCCGCCACGAGGTGGAGGGCGCCCTCGGCGTCGCCGGAGAGGATCAGCACGTTGTTCGTGCCCTGGGCGCCCACGACCGTGACGGCGCTCGCCTCTTCGAGCACGCCCGCATCCCGGTGGAGCGCTTCCCCGCCCGCGAGATCGTCCCCAGCAAGCCCATGTCGATCCGCGCTGTCATCGATGGCGCCGTGTGCGCGGTGCGGTCTCCCGAGGACCTCCTCGTCGTGGTGGCGGGCGGCGCCGAGCCGTACCACATCACCTACTGCGCGAGTATCGGCGACTGCCGGGCGATCACCCGCGCCATCGGGGGCTGACGACCTCGTGGAGGTCATCGAGACGTTCGCCGCCTCCCCGGGCGAGCGTGCCGCCGACCGAAGCAGTCCGCGATGCGCGTCCTCGACCTCCTCGAGGTGCTTGCCGCCTCGCCGGAGGCGCTCAGCCTCAGTGACCTCGCCCGCCGGCTGGCGATTCCCAAGAGCAGCGCCTCGGCGCTACTGGCGACGCTGGCGAGGCGGGGCTACGTGACGAGGAACGGTGGGAGCCGAACGACGGCGGGCTGATGGCGCTGCGGTTCGTGCGCGAGCAGCAGTACGATCCCACGATCCTCGCCGCGCATTGCTTCGCCGAGGTGGACCCGGAGTTCGCCGGGCGGGTCAAGCCGGGTGACCTCGTGGTGGCCGGCCGGAGCTTCGGCTACGGCAACGCGCACATCCAGGGCTTCCTCGGGCTCAAGGGGCTGGGCGTCGATCTCCTGGCCGAGTCGATGTCCCGCGGGGCTTTTCGGGCGGCCATCAACGCCGGCGTGCCCCTGGGTGTGCCGGCCCCGGGGCTCTCGGTCGGGAATGCCGGGCCGGCAAGGGCCTCTCGCACCTTGCTCTTCTTCAGCCCGGGGCCAGAGGCCCGCAGGAAGTCGATGACGTCGCAGAGCTGCGCGCCCTCGGTGAGCGCCCACAGGTACTCCTCCTCCTTCTCCCTGACCTCGCGTGCAAAGGCACCGCCCCATGCCCCCTCATCGACCAGGCGCGCCAGCTTCTGGATCCTGGCCTCGTACTCGCCGAAGCGGCGAGGCACCGAGCCGCGGCGAAGGCCAAGGCTTTCGCAGAAGCTCAGCGCGGCCCGCAGTTGCCTGGCAAGGTCGCCTATGGAGACCGTCTGCAACCGGCGCCCCCGATCTGACCGTGGCCGTGTCGGGCCGAAATGTCAGAAAAATGCCAGAAAATCGAAGGGGGCTACGGGCTCTGCCCGTAACCCCCTTGAAGATTGGAGCGGCCGACCGGATTCGAACCGGCGACGTCCAGCTTGGGAAGCTGGCATTCTGCCACTGAATTACGGCCGCTCGACGTCCCTGATTCTAGCCCGTGCGCCCGGGCCCTGTCATCCCCTTACTTCGCGTCCCTGACGGCCATGTCGTAGCCCTTGAGCCGCTCGTCGCCGCGCGCCTTCCACACCAGGCGCTTGGTGGCGCCGTAGAGGTCCAGCTGCTGGTAGAGCGGCATGGCCGCGGCGTCCTCGACCCAGGGCCGGTTGATCTTGTGGTACAGCTCGAGCCGTTTCTTGGAATCCATGGTCTTCTGCGCCTCGTCGACCATGCCGTCGAAGTCGGCGTTGTGGTAGTTGCCGAGGATCCTGCCGGAGCGGAAGAGCGGGCCGTAGACGGTCTCGGCATCGTACGCCGGGGTGCCCCAGCCGATGAGCCACACCGGCCCCGCCTTGTGCACGTAGGCCATGGTGTTGAGGTACGTGCCCCACTCGTGGATCCTCAGCGTCGTGCGGATGCCGGCCTTGGTGAGCTGTCCCGCCACGGCCTCGGCTACCTCCTTGTCGCGCACGTAGCGCCCCTGGGGGCCGTTGAGGACCATGTCGACCCCGTTGGGGAAACCCGCGGCGGTGAGGAGCTGCTTCGTCTTCGCCAGGTCCTGCTTGATGGGCTTGAGCGCGGGGTCGAAGCCGAAGTGCTTGCTCGTGAGCATGGTGGCCACACGCACGCCCTTGCCATCGAGCACGTTCTTGACGATCTCGTCGATGTCCACCGCGTGATTCATGGCCTGACGCACCCGCTTGTCGGCCACCGGCCCCGGGTACGGGCCGACCAGCTTGTGCTGGGCGTCGAACTGATGCGTGTAGTACATGAGCTGGATGGTCCGGACGCTGGGCGCCGTGGAGAGGAAGAGCTTCGGGTGGTTGGCGATGATGTTGGCAAGATGCGGCGGAATGTTCACGGCCACGTCGATCTCGCCGTTCTGGAGCGCCGCCACCCGCACAGCGTCGTCCGGGATGGGCCGGAACACCAGCGTCTTGATCTTCGGGGCACCCCGCCAGTACTGCTCGTTGGCCTCCAGCTCGATCCGATCATCCTTCACCCAGCGGACGAACTTGAAGGGGCCCGAGCCCACGGGGTTCCTCGCCACGTGGGCCAGCTCCTTCTCCTTGTAGTACCTGGGCGGGAGCATCGTCGGCTGGCCCGTGGCCATCAGCGTGTCGAGGATCGGCCACGGCGCCTTCGTGTGGATGCGCGCGGTGTAGGGATCCACGACCTCGACGCGCTCGATGGGCGAGAAGGGGGAGGCGCCCCGGAGCTTGAGCTTGGGGTCCACGAGCCGCTCCAGGCTGAACTTGACCGACTCCGCGTCGAAGGGCTCGCCGTTGTGGAACTTGATCCCCTTGCGCAGCTTGAACTCCCAGACCGTGGGGGCCACGTTCCTGTACGACTCGGCCAGCGCCGGGACGATCGTGAGTTCCTGATTCCGCTCGAGCAGCGTGTCGAAGACGTTCGCCGCCAGGTTGGCGGCGGGGGTCTCCTGATGGTTCATGGGGTCGAGGGTCGTGGGATCCACACCCTGGGCGATCACAACGGTGCCCTTGGGAGCGGCCGAGCCAGGGAACGGCCAGGCGGCCAGCAGCGTGATGAGCAGGATGCCGAGTATCCAGGGCATGGGAGCCTCCTTGTCGTGAGTCACGGGCGCGGCGGGATGGCGCCTACTCTAGGGACTGTCCCCGGCGGAGTCAAGCCGCGCAGCGCCCCCGGTCCGCAGGGAGGCGAGCGCCTCCTCGCGGGTCGTGACCAGACCGAGGGTCTGGGCCTCGCGCGCCCGCGCCAGGAGGCGGCCCACCTCGGGCCCCGGCGCCAGGCCGAAGGCCGCCATCACGTCCTCGCCCCGGAGCAGCGGCGGCTCGGCGGCGAGCGCCTGCTCCTCGGCGACCCCCGACAGCAGCGTGCGGACGACCTCGCCCCCGGGGCCCACCCACACGGCGAGCGGCGACTCGCCGCGCACCGCTGCGGCGTCGGCCAGGGCCAGGAGCAGCAGGTCGCGGGCGTCGTTGCCCAGGTCGCGGAAGAAGCGGTGGCGCGCGCGGCGCGTGATGGTGCCGGCGCGAGTGAGATGCATCGGGCGCAGGTGCTGGCGCACGAGACGCGCGAGGAACTCCGCCGCGCGGCCCGAGAGACGGAAGCGCCGCGCCACGGCGGCGGCCCGCTCCGCGCCGAGCCGGTCGTGGCCGATGAAGCGGACCTGATCCTCCGCGAGGGCACGGGTCTCGGGCTTCGCCACGTCGTGGAGCAGGGCGGCGAGCTTGAGTGCCTCCCGCCGCGTCAGCCGGTCTCCCAGATCCTCGGCGAGGTGGGCCCGCAGCTCGCCGCCCCACGGCGACAGCGCGCCGAGATCCTCGACCAGGAGATCCATGGCCTCCACGGTCCGGAGCGTGTGCTCCCACACGTCGAAGCGGTGCGGCGCGGGCTGGAGCGTCGCCTTCATCGCGGCGCTCTCCGGGAGCAGCACCGCGACGACGCCGAGGTCGTCGAGCATCCGCAGCCCCTGCCCCGCGGCCCGGTCGCCGAGAAGCGCGACGATCTCGTCGCGGACCCGCTCGGCCGCGACTCGGGCCAGGCGCGGCGCGGCGGCCCGCACGGCCGTCTCGACCTCGGCGTCGAGCGTCCACCCGGGAGCGAGCGCCAGGCGCACTCCGCGCAGCGCCCGGACGGGGTCGTCCCGGATCGCCGAGGGAGCGCAGAGCCGGACGCGGCGTGCCGCGAGATCGTCGAGTCCGCCCGTGGCGTCGGTGACGGGCGCCTGCCCGGTGACCACCAGCGCCTCCACGGGCACGGCCAGAGCGTTGACGCTGAAGTCGCGTGCCCGCAGGTCCTCCTCGAGGGTGGGAGCCCGGAAGTCGCCGAGGTCCAGTTGCACCGGAGCGGCGACCCGCCCCATCCCCCGCCCTCCGTCGAGCACCACGAAGGCGGCCGAAAGGCGCGCGGCCAGCGCGCGGCCCAGCCCGAGCGCTCCGGAGGGCACCGCCACGTCCAGCTCGCTCACCGCCCGGCCGAGGAGCGCGTCGCGGACGGCCCCGCCCACGAGCCAGGCTGAGGCGCCCGGACCCAGCAGCGAGGCAAGCTCCGAGAGCGCGTGCCGGATGTCGCCGGGGAAGCGCTCGAGCGATACCTGCGCGGTGGTGGCCGTCACGGCGGGCCGAGCAGGCGTGCCGCGTTGTCGAAGAAGAGCTTCCGGTAGACGGCCAGCGGCAGATCGCGCATCCAGAGCGCCTGGCGCTCGTCCTCGTAGGGCCACGGGAGGTTCGGAAAGTCGCTCCCGAAGAGGATGCGGTCCTGCCACTGCAGCAGGTCGTCGTTGCTGACCTCGATCTGGTTGATGTTGCTGAGCCCTTGGTGCTCGGCGCGGAATGGGGCGAAGGCCATGGTGGTGTCCAGGTAGAGGTTCGGGCACCGCTCCATGAGGGCGAAGAACTCGCGCGTCTCGAAGGAACCCATGTGTGCCACGATGACCTTGAGCCCCGGGAAGCGCTCCATGACGCGCGCGAAGGCGGGGAAGCCGTCGAAGCCGTTGGGCCAGGGGGCGCTCCCCACGTGGATCAGGAGGAGCCGGTCGAGGGCGAGCAGGCGCTCGTAGACCGGCATCACGCGCGGGTCGTCGGGGAAGAAGCGCTGCACGTTGATGTGGAGCTTGAAGCCCTGGAAGCCGTAGTCGGTGAGCGCCTCCTCCGCCACCTCCAGCATGTCGGGATCGTCGGGATGGATCGTTCCGAGGGGCAGGCCACCGGGCACCCGCGCCCGCGTCGCGTGCAGCCAGGCATTGATGTCGCGGGCGATACCGGGCTTGTGGGCGTAGGAGAAGTACAGGAAGCGCTCGACGCCGCGCTCGCGGAGGAACCCCGCGACGAGCGCGGGGTCGGTGGGCGACCGGAGCGTCCAGTTCGAGCGCTCGGCGAACCACCGCCGGATCGCGCGGAAGAGCCACTCCGGGTGCAGGTGGGTGTGGACGTCGATGTAGCGGAAGCCCGGCGGCGGCTCCGTCATCGAGCGCTCACCACGAAGCGGCCGGGCCAGCCGGCCACCTCCACGGCCGCGCGGAGCACCCCGCGTCCCTCGAGCCGCGCCAGCGCCGCCGCCATGTCGCCGGGCGGCAGCCCGAACAGCCGCGCGAGCCGGGCGGGGGTCGACCAGCGGGCCGCGGCGAGATAGCGGGCGAGGAGCCGGTCGACGGCGGCGGCGCGCGTGAGCCGGCGCCCCTCGGCCACGGCCTCGGGCAGCCAGCGCTCGAGCAAGTCCCACCGGTAGGAGAAGCTCGGCTCGTAGCGCTCCTCCGTCTTCGCGATCCACAGTCCTTGCTGCAGCTCCGCCATCGCACGCTCGAACTCGCGCGTCTTCGCCGGCTCCAGCATGTGGCAGTCGGCGCGCAGCCCGCGCGTGTACTGCGGGGACTCGCGCACGAGGCTGTCCATGAGGCGCCGGGCGGTGAGCGACAGCCGGCCCGCCGCGTACTCCGCGCGGTAGTCGCGGGCCCGCTGGCGTCCCCGCCCGAGCGCGTAGAAGGCGGGGAACAGATCCAGCGCGACGAGCACGGGATGTCCCTTGAGGAGCTTGCCGTAGTAGACCTGGCGCCGTGCAGGCAGCGTGTCCTTGAGCTCCCACGTGAGCCCGATCCCGGGGTCGTGGTGCGACCGCCGCGGCCAGCGCGGACGCTCCCGTCCCGCGACGGCTTCCCACAGGCACGCGAGCCCCTCGGGGAAGACGTGGAAGGTGGAGCAGACGCCCACGGCCTCGACGAAGCCGAGCGCGCCGGCCGCGGACCGGATCCGCAGCGCCGGGCGCTGGCGGAAGGCCGTGCGGCGCGCGATCAGGAGCGCCGCGGCGTCCGGTCCCGTCACCGGCTCGGGCCGGCGGGCCCGCGCCGCGCCCGCTCCCTGCGACATCACCCGCCGCTCAGAGGAGGATGCCCTGCTCGGTGACCCGGTACTCGGCGATCTCGTCGCTCATGGCGCTGCCGCGGTGCTTGACCACGGCCAGGAAGCGCCCGATGCGGCTGCCCACGCGCTCGCTGCCCATGACGAGGATCGTGTTGGCGACCGCCCCGATGTCCCCGCTGGCCACCTTGCGCCCGATCAGGTGCTCGAGCTGCGTCTCTTCTGTCGTGACCAGGAGGAGGGTCGTCACCTGCGCGTGGTCGTACCGGTGGGCGTCGATGAACGCGCGATGCTTCCACACGGGCAGGCAGATCTCCATGCCCAGGGTCTCGCTGTCGCGGTGGATCACCTTCCGGTAGAGATCGTCGAAGAGGTAGGGCTGGATGTAGTCGTCCGGGACGTCCATGGGCTCGATGCCGTCCACGACGACGCGGCGGGTACCGGCGCCCAGGTGGAAATACACGAAGGGGCGGACGGTGTAGAGCGCATGGTTGTAGACCGCCTTCCAGTTCCAGTCGAACTCGAAACCGTCGATGGTCGACACCTGGTAGTCGCGCAGCTTGCCCACCCACGGCAGCGCGTCGCAGTAGAAGGCCCGCATCTGCTCGGCGGGCGGATACGGGTCCGTCATGGGCGTGACCGTGTGGGTCCACCGCCTGAGGTCCCATCCGAAGAGGCGCGCCGCATAGGCGTGATGCTGCTGGGAGTCCCCGCGCGCGTTCATGTCGAAGACGAGCCCGGGGGCGCCGTCCGCGACCCGGCCGTGGCTGCCGAAGGTGAGGCCCAGGTGGGTCTTGCCGATGCCGGTGGCCCCGTAGGCCACCGTGAGGGTTCCGGGCAGGAGCCCGCCGCCCAGCATATCGTCGAGCCGCGCCAGGCCCGTGGAGACGCGCGTCGTCATAGGGATTGGATTTTACGGGGGCCGCGCGGCACGGTCAAGCCGCCCGCGCCCGCGGTGGAAGCGCCCGGGCGTCGCTTGACTCGGACGGGGGACGGATCATACTCTCCCTCCATGCCTCGCCGCATCGTGTGGTATCCGGACGGCTCGCCGGTCGCGCAGCTGGCGGCGGCGCTGCCCGTCCCCTTCGAGGGGCACCCCCTCTCCCAGGCCCCGACGCTGAGGAGCCGGGCCGGCGACCCCGAGATCCTGGTGCTGGACGCCGATCACGATCCGCTGGACTCCGCCAGGGCCCTCGGCCAGCGGGCCAACTCCGTGCTCGTGGTGGGCCTGGTCTCGCCGGAGGACGACGGGCCCCGCTGGCCCATGTCGTGGTACGCGTGCCTTCCCCGGCCGGTGACACCGTCGGTGCTCGCAAAGACCCTCGAGAACGCCGCCGAGCACCTCCGGCTCAGCCTCGAGGCCGAGCAGACCAGGAAGGAGCTCGAGGAGCTCAACGCCATCGGCGTGAGCCTCTCGGCGGAGCGCGACACGAACGCGCTCCTCGCGCTGATCCTCACCAAGGCGCGCGCGATCACCCACAGCGACGCCGGCTCCATCTACCTCGTGGACGAGCCCGAGGAGGGGCAGCGCCGGCTCCGCTTCAAGCTGACGCAGAACGACTTCGTCCAGGTGCCCTTCACCGAGTTCACCATGCCCATCAGCGAGGAGAGCGTTGCCGGGCACGTGGCGCTGAGCGGAGAGCTGCTCCACCTGGAGGACGCCTACGCCCCGCCCCCGGGGGCGCGCTACCAGATCAACCGCTCCTTCGACCAGCAGATCGGCTACCGGACGAAGTCCATGCTCGTGGTCGCCATGCGCACGCCCACGGGCGACACCATCGGCGTCCTGCAGCTGATCAACTGCAAGCGAGACGGGCAGCGGCGCTTCCCCTCCGTCGAGGCGATCGAGCGGGAGGCCGTGCCCTACCCGGCGCGGTTCATCGGGCTGGCCGCCTCGCTCGCCTCGCAGGCAGCGGTGGCGCTCCACAACAGCCGCCTAGTGGACAACATCCGGGCCCTCTTCGAGGGTTTCGTCGCCGCCGCCGTGACGGCCATCGAGTCGCGCGATCCCACCACGTCGGGTCACTCCTTCCGGGTGGCGGATCTGACGATGGCGCTGGCCGCGGCGGTGGATCGCGCCGACAGCGGCCCGTTCCGCGATGCGCGGTTCTCGCCCGACGAGATGAAGGCCATCCGCTACGCCTCGCTCCTCCACGACTTCGGCAAGGTCGGCGTGCGCGAGGAGGTGCTGGTGAAGGCCAAGAAGCTCTACCCCGGGCACCTCGAGCTGATCGCTCACCGGGTGGAGGTCATCAAGCGCGGCGTCCAGCTCCGGTCCTGCCGGCGTCAGCTCGACCTGCTGCTGGGCGAGAGCCGGGAGCGCGTGTTGGAGGAGGTCGCCGCGGCCGACGCGGATCTGGCCCTGATCCTCCAGGAGCTGGACCAGCACCTCAAGACCGTGGTGGCCGCCAACGAGCCCACCGTCATGGCGGCAGATACCGCCTCCAGGATCAAGCACCTCGCCCTCACCCGCTTCGAGGACCACCTGGGCGAGAGCCAGACGGTGATCACGCCGGAGGAGGCCCGGATTCTGTCCATCGCCCGGGGCAGCCTGACGCCCGAGGAGTTCGCGCAGATCCAGTCCCACGTGGTCCACACCTTCCAGTTCCTCTCCCAGATCCCGTGGACCAGGGAGCTGAAGCTCGTGCCCGAGATCGCCCGGTCGCACCATGAGAAGCTGAACGGGAGCGGGTACCCCGACCGGGTCAAGGGCGGCCAGATCCCGATCCAGAGCCGCATGATGACCATCGCGGATATCTTCGACGCGCTCACGGCCAGCGACCGCCCCTACAAGGCGGCCGTGCCCGTGGAGCGGGCGCTCGAGATCCTCGCCCTCGAGCGCAACTCCGGCGCCCTCGACCCCGATCTCCTGGATCTCTTCATCGCCCTCCGCCCGTGGGAGTCCCGCTCCCCCTAGCCGCCGAGCAGTCCAAGCACCACGCCCCAGGACACCAGCCCCGCGAGCATCGCCACGCCGCCAAGCCAGGGCTCGAGCCTGGAAGTCGTCGTCACGTGTAGAGGTGTGCGAGCCGGAAACAAAGACATCCGCGGACGCCCCCGGCCACGCGCGCCCACGGGCAGGCGTCGCGAGGAGTGCGCGTGGCCGCGCGAAGGGACGTGACCGCGCCCCGCGCGGGCGCGTGCGCACTGCACGTGGCGTTTCCTGCGAGCCAGCATGTCGGGCCTCCTGTTCAGCTGCCGCACCTAGAGTCCCCGGAAGAGCCCCATCACCTTGCCAAGGATCCGGAAGTCCTTCCGCCCGGGCTCGACGACGAGGGGCTGCATGGTCGGATGCTCGGCCTTGAGCACGATCGCCCGGCCGTCGCGGCTGAAGCGCTTGACCGTCGCCTCGTTGTCGAGGAGCGCGGCCACGATGTCGCCCGGCTGGGCCGTCTCCTGCCGCCGCACCAGGACCATGTCGCCATCCATGATGTGGGCGTCGATCATGCTGTCGCCGCGCACCCGGAGCGCGAAGAGATCCTCGCCCTTGCCCTGCAGCCACTCGGCGGCCACCGGAATCCGCTCCTCCACCTCCTGCTCCGCATGACGGGGCACGCCGGCGGCGATGCGCCCCATGACAGGGATCTCGCGGACCGCGCCCGTGCGGGCCGGCGGGCGGTCGGTGAGCACGAGGGTCCGCGACACCCGCCGATCGGAGATCCGGCGCTGCAGCATGCCCTTGCGCTCGAGCGCCCGCAGGTGGTCGAAGGCCGCGCGCGCCGTGAAGCCGAAATGCTCCCCGATCTCCCGCACCGTCGGAGGGGCGCCGTGGCGCTCCGTGAACATCCGGATGAACCCCAGCACCTCTCGCTGCCGGGCCGTCATCTCTCTCATGCGCTCCTGTCCCCCCGTCCCCTGGAATGCTATGGCTCAACAGGATAATAGTCAACACCCGTTGAGTTTCAAAAGCAAAAAAAATCACGCCGCTTCCCAGGGGTCGCAGACGGGGCAGACGAGGAACCCGGCTTCCTTGGCATCGGCGACGCGCTTGAAGTACAGCCGCTCGGGCTCTGACAGCTGCCTGGCCCAGCCGCAGTCGCGGGCGTGGAAGAGCTTCCCGCCGCGCTGCGCCAGAAAGGGCTCGCCGGCCGCTGCCTCCGCCCCCGTCGGCGGCGGCACGTCGGAGGCCGACAGCGCATCAGGGGCGTCGGCCGTGGCCGGGGTGGTGGCCGCTGGCACCGGCTCCGCCGGAGCGGGCTCGGGGAAGGGGCCCGGCACGGGGTCGGGGGCATTGATCTCGAGGTTGGTCTCAATGGTGGAGCGGAACTCATCGCTGGCGCGCCTGAATTCCCGCATGGCTCGGCCCAGCGACCGGCCCAGCTGGGGCAGGTTCCTGGGCCCGAAAACCAGCAGGGCGAGAACAAAGACGACGACGAGCTCCTGGAGGCCGATGTCGAACATGGAGGCGCCTGCTCAGCGTTGGATGATACCACCGGCGCCCCGACCTTGGGGGCAGCTTGACGCCGATGAGCCGTCCCTGATAGCGTGCCCGCGTGGCGACGGTCAATCGCTCGCGGCCCCTGCTGCCGGCCTAGAGCGGCCGGCGTGGCCCGGGAAGGGAGAGCCATGCACGTCGAGGTGGAGCTGACCGAGGAGGAGACCGGGTTCTTCCGCGCCACTGCGGTGGCCTATCCGGCGGTGAGCGTGACGGGGCGCACCGAGAAGGAGGCGCTCGGCCTCCTCATGGAGGCCATGGAAAAGCACATGCGGGCGGAGGCGCGCAGGGGCGAGGAACACCGCCGTGCCTGAGCCGCAGGGCGGGCACGCGCTCGCCGAGCTCCGTGTCGTCGACTGCTCGCGGCTCATCGCTGGCGGCGTGCTGGCCACGGTGCTGGCCGATCTCGGCGCCGACGTGGTGAAGGTGGAGAACCCGCGCGGCGGCGATCCCCTCAGGACGTGGTCCCGATCGATGGGCGAGCTGTGGTGGAAGGTGTACGGCCGTGGCAAGCGCTCCATTACCCTCAACCTGACGCACCCCGAAGGGCAGGCGCTCCTCCGCCGCCTCGTCAGCGGGGCCGATGTGCTGATCGAGAACTACGTCCCGGGGACGTTCGAGAAATGGGGGCTCGGCTGGGAGGCGCTGTCGCGGGAAAACCCCGGGCTCGTCATGGTCCGCGTCTCCGGCTGGGGGCAGGACGGGCCGTACCGCGACCGCCCCGGCTTCGGGACCATGGTCGAGGCCATGTCGGGCTTTGCCGCGACGACCGGGCCGCCCGAGTCCCCCACCCTGCCCTCCTTCCCCATGGCCGACATGGTCGCCGCCCTGGCCGGCGCCACGGCGGTACTGGCGGCGCTGCGCCACCGGGACCGTGTCTCGGGCCGCGGGCAGATGATCGACGTGCCGCTGTACGAGCCTCTGCTCTCCATCCTGGGACCCAACGCCGCGGAGTACCGAAGGCACGGCCTCGTGCGCGGGCGGATCGGCAACCGCTCGCACAACGCGAGTCCGCGCGGCACCTACCGGACGCGGGACGGCAAGTGGGTAGCGCTGTCGGCCTCGACCCCGGCCTCGGCGGAGGCGCTGTTCAAGGCGCTCGGGATCGGCCACCTCCTCGCCGACCCACGCTTCGCCACCAACGACGCGCGCGTCGCCAACGGTGAGGCCGTGGACGGCGCGCTGGGCACGGCCATCGGCGCCCGCACGCGGGAGGAGATCATGGGGCTCTTCGAGACGGTGGGGCTCACCGCCTCGCCCGTCTACGACATCTCCGAGATCCTCGAGGACCCGCACTTCAAGGCGCGCGGCACCTTCGTGGAGCTACCCGACCCGGACGGCGGCACCGTGACCATGAGCACGCCCACTCCTCGGCTGTCCGAGACGCCGGGGGCAATCCGCTGGGCCGGCGCCGCGCTGGGGGCGCACAATCGCGAGGTCTACGCGGGCGAGCTCGGGCTGTCGGACGCCGAGATGGAGCGACTGCGTCAGGCCGGCGTCATCTGAGCGGCCAAATGACCTAGCCGCGCGCCCACGTTGAACGAGCCCCCGGGCGTCGCGTATGCTCAGGGGGCGCATCCGGTTCCCTCATCCCCTGGACAAGGAGACCCACCGTGAAGCTCGACGTCGGCATGCTCGTCCACGACCTGAAGACGATCTCGGACTACGCGCGCAAGGTTGAGGCCATGGGCTACGACTGCCTCTGGTGCGCGGAGACCCAGCACGACCCCTACCTGCCGCTGGCCGTGGCCGCCACGTCCACCTCGCGGGTCAAGCTCGGCACCAACATCGCGACCGTGTTCTCGCGGAGCCCCATGATCACGGCCCACATCGCCTGGGATCTCCAGAAGGCCTCGGGGGGGCGCTTCATGCTGGGCCTCGGCACCCAGGTCAAGGGGCACAACGAGCGCCGGTTCTCGGTGAAGTGGGAGTCGCCGGGCCCCAAGATGGCCGAGGCCGTGCGGGCGCTGCGCACCATCTGGAACTGCTGGCAGACGGGCGCGGCCCTCAACTTCAAGGGGGAGTTCTATACCTTCGACGTGATGACACCCTTCTTCAACCCGGGCCCCATCGAACACCCGAAGATCCCGATCTACATCGCCGCGGTGAACCCGTACATGGCCGGCATCGCGGGGGAGTTCTGCGACGGCATGCACGTGCACCCGTTCAACAGCCCCACGTACCTGCGGGAGGTCGTCCATCCCGCCGCGGAGCAGGGCCTGCGCCGCGCGGGACGGACGCGGCAGGAGTTCACCTTCGTGACCAGCACGTTCGTCATCGTGGGGGACACGGAGCAGGAGCGCAGCGAGCAGGCGCAGATGATCCGGCAGCAGATTGCCTTCTACGCCTCCACGCGCACCTACCGGCCCGTGCTGGCCATCCACGGCTGGGAGGACGTGGCCACGAAGCTCCACCGCAAGTCCGTGGAACAGGACTGGGCGGGCATGGCGAGTCTCATCACCGACGAGATGCTCGACACCTACGCCCTGACGGCCACCTACGACAAGCTCGCGGCGAAGCTCAAGGAGCGCTACGCGGGGCTGCTGGACCGGGTTTCTCTCTATCAACCCTATCTGCCGAACCAGAACGATCCGCGCCTGCCCGCGCTGGTCAAAGCCTTCAACGGCTGATGACGGGACGGTCGTCCCCACCGGAGACAGCCATGCCAGACCTCTACGACCTCGGAGCCCGACCCCCGCTGGGCGAAGTCCCGGCGCGCATGCACGCCTATGTCGTCAGGCAAAGCCGCTTTGGCCAGCCGAGGGAGGCCTGGCAGCGCGAGGTCATCCCGACGCCCGCCATCGGCCCGGACGAGGTGCTCATCTACGTGATGGCTTCGGGGATCAACTACAACAACGTGTGGGCGGCCCTGGGCACGCCGGTGGACGTGATCGCGGAGCGGCAGAAGCTGGGCGAGCCCGAGGATTTCCACGCCGGCGGCAGCGACTGCTCCGGCATCGTCTGGGCCACGGGCAAGGACGTGAAGACCGTCAAGGTCGGCGACGAGGTCGTCGTCCACAGCGGCTGGTGGCGGCCGGACGACCCGTGGGTGCTCTCGGGCCGCGACCCCATGCTCGCCGAGAGCACGCGCATCTGGGGGTACCAGACGAACTACGGCAGCTACTGCCAGTTCGCCAGGGCCCAGGCGCATCAGTGCCAGCCCAAGCCCCGGCGGCTCACCTGGGAGGCGGCGGGCTGCTTCCTCCTCTGCGCCTCGACGGCCTACCGGATGCTCATGGGCTGGGCGCCCAACGTCATCGAGCCGGGCGACGTCGTCCTCGTCTGGGGTGCGGCCGGCGGGCTCGGCAGCATGGCGCTGGAGATCACGCGGGCCCTCGGCGGACGCGCCGTGGCCGTGGTCTCGGACGAGGCCAAGCGGAAGTTCTGTCTGGAGCACGGGGCCGTCGGCGTCATCGACCGCAGCAACTTCAAGCACTGGGGGCGGATGCCGGACACCAACGACGCCCGGGCCTACGGCGAATGGGTCAAAGGCGCGCGGGCCTTTGGCAAGGCGATCTGGGACGCCGTGGGCGAGAGGGTGAGCCCGCGCATCGTCTTCGAGCATCCCGGCGAGGCGACCCTGCCGACCTCGGGCTTCGTCTGCGCCACGGGCGGCCTGATCGTCATCTGCGCCGGCACCACCGGCTTCAACGTCACCATGGACCTCCGGTACCACTGGATGCGCCAGAAGCGCTTCCAGGGCAGCCACCTCTCCAACGACGCGCAGGCCGCCGCTGTCACGCGCCTCGTCGCGGACGGCGAGATGGACCCGTGTCTGTCGCACACCTACGGGTTCGATGACATCCCCGGCTGCCACCAGCTCATGCTGGAGAACAGGCACCCCTACGGCAACATGGCGGTGCTCGTGAACGCGCCCGCGCCCGGACTCGGCGCCGCGTGAGAGCGCGTCGCCGCCCAGGCTGCTAGTACCAGCGGGGGTCGCCGGGCAGGACGGGGACGGGCCTGCCGTCCACCATGAAGAGGCGGGGGCGGATCGGCGTGACCTCGCGCCTGCCGAGGGCCGAGAGCAGCGCCGTCGCCGAGGTGGCCGCCCGGAGCAGTTCCAGGTTCTTGATCGTCGGCAGCCGGAGCGAGATCTCCTGGCGCTTCATGGCCGCGAACGCTTCCTCGGCCGTCAGCCACTTGACGTCCGTGATCTCCCGGCCGTCGGCCTCGGCGTCCTGTCCGGGCGGCATCGCGGCGGCGAAGAAGCGCGTGTCGAAGCGGATCGGGCTCTCCTCGGGTGTGATCCAGTGGGCGAAGTACGTGAGCCGGTCGGTGGCCAGCGCGAGCCGCTCGCTCCGGAGCATGTCGAAGAAGGCCGGGTTGGAGGCGTGGCAGGCCGCGCGATGGGCGGCGTAGCGCGGCCGATCCTCGGGCCCCCAGCGAGCGAGGTCGCCGGAGGCCGTGTAGGCCAGGAGCGCTCCGACCTCCTCGAAGGCCTCGCGGATGGCGCCGACCCAGAAGCCGAGCGCCTCCCGCGGACCGGTGTCGGCCCCCAGTCGCGCGGCGGCCTCCGCGGCCGTCAGCGCCGTGCAGAACCCCTCCACGTCGTCCGGTACGTCGTCCGTCTCGACCTTGCCCCCCGCGAAGACGTAGTCGCCTCCGGCGAACTTGCTCTTCGCATGCCGCTGGATGAGCAGCGTCTCGACCCCGCCGGCGGGTCGATCGCGCAAGAGGACGAGCGTGGCGGCCGGCGACGGAGTGACCGGACCTGTCATGGCCCTGGCTGAGACCTCATGACCGCATCTTGTCACAGGAGACGTGCTGCTGTCCAAGCCGACGCGTCGGGCCGCACGCGCGAAACGGGCCGCCGGGAACTTGCGTGACGAGAGCCCGGGGGTGCCGGGAGCCTTGACAAGGGGTGGGAACACTTGACAACATACCCGGCATCCGTTCTCCCTATGCACCCGCCAAAGGGCAGTGGAGCCTCATGAGCGACGCGACGGCCGACCTGCGGAGGCACCCACGGTCGAGGGTCTCCTGGCCTGTCACCGTGGAGACCGGCGGCCAGTCCTTCGAGCGGCACACGGTCAACCTGAGCCCCATCGGCGCCAAGGTGCAGCTCGAGGCGCGGCTGCCGGTCGGGACGCCGGCGACGCTCCGCTTCCGCCCCCCTCACGGCCGGCCGCTGGAGGTGGAGGCCATCGTCTGGCGCTCGGACTCCGATGGGCCGGCGTTCTTCTTCGTGGGCGTCGGCGGCGAGGCCGTGGCTCTCCCGAGGTAGCGGCGGCGTCACGGGCCCCACGCCCGACGGGCTCGTCAATCCCAAGGAGACCCCCATGGGTGCGGAAGCGCGAATCAAGGAGCTCGGCATCACGCTGCCCCAGCCGGCCAAGCCGGTGGGCAACTACATCCCGGGAGTACGCGTGGGCAACCTCCTCTTCCTGTCCGGGCATGGGCCCGTGCGGGTGGACGGTCAGCCGACCGCGCGCGGCAAGGTCGGGCGTGACCTCTCCATCGAGGAGGCCTACAAGGTCGCCCGGGAGGTGGGCATCAACCTGCTCGGCTCGGCGCGCGCCGTGCTCGGCAGCCTGGACAGGGTGAAGCGCATCGTGAAGGTCCTGGGCATGGTGAACTCCGCCGACGGCTTCGGGGAGCAACCGAAGGTCATCAACGGCTTCTCCGACCTGATGGTGGAGATCTTCGGGGAGAGCGGACGTCACGCGCGCTCGGCGGTGGGGATGGCCGAGCTGCCCATGGGGATCCCCGTCGAGATCGAGATGATCCTGGAGGTCGAGTAAGCCCGCCTCCCTGGCCGGGGGTGGGCTATCGCTGGAGCAGGGCGGGCAGGGTCGTGAAGGCCTCGGCCATGCGCGGGCCGAACCACGACGCGAGCCGCCCGTCCACCAGGCGGACACGCCCGTTCCGAACGGCGGGCATGTCCCGGTAGGGCGTGAAGTCCGCCGCGTGCGCCTCCCGGAAGCGATACGGCTCGTCCGGCAGCAGGATGACCTCGGGCCCCGCCGTGGCCACCGCGTCCAGCGTCACCTCCGGGTACCGCAGCTCGCAATCCGCGAAGACGTTCTCCCCGCCGCAGGCCGCCAGGACATCGTGGACATAAGTGTCCCGGTTGATCGTCATGTACGGGTGGCGCCAGATCGGATAGAACACGCGCGTGGGGCGCCCTCGGCCCCGCGCGCGCGCCGTCACTTCCGCCAGGCGCCGCGCGAGGTCGTCGGCCAGCGCGGCACCTCGCTCGGCCGCACCCGTCACCTCCCCCAGCTCCCGCACGAGCTGGATGCCGCCGGCCACGGTCCGCGGGTAGCTGACGTGGACGGCCATCCCCCAGCCGCGGAGCGTCTCGACGTGCTCGCGGTGGTTCTCCTCGATGTTGGCCAGGATGAGATCGGGGCGGAGCGCGCGGACCAGCTCCAGCCGGGGAGTCTTGGTGCCGCCGACGCGCACCGTGTTCAGCACCCCCGCGGGGGGCTCCGTGCAGAAGGTGGTGCAGCCGACCACCGCGGGGCCGACGCCCAGGCTGAAGAGAAGCTCGGTGACGCTCGGGACCAGGGAGACGATCCGCCGCGGCGGCCCGGGGAGGGCCAGGGCGACGCCCGAGGCGTCGACGAAGGGGCCCCGCCTCACGACAGCTTCGCGGCGCGCTCCGAGAGGCGTTCCACCAGCGCGATGATGTCCCGCATGCGGGCGCGCAGCTCGAACTCCGCCTTCTTCGCCCCGTCGGCGCCGCCGGCCGCCACCGCGTCCTCCAGGTTGGTCACGGCGACTCCGAATGCCTTGAGCAGGTGGCGCGTGCTCTCCTCGCCCATCGCACACTCCCGTGAGGGGGTTCCCTGAGGCGGACCGGCCGCCGCAGCCGGTGACCCGCGCGTGGACCACCACGCAGCGTCAGGATACCATGGGGGCGTGAAGAACGCGGAGATCGCGGGCCTGTTCGGCGAGATTGCGCAGCTCCTGGAGATCAAGGGCGAGAACGTCTTCCGCGTCCGCGCCTACGAGCGCGCCGTCCAGAGCCTCGAGAGCCTCGCCGAGGACGTGGCGCGCGTCGCCGCGCGCGGCGAGCTCTCGTCCATCCCCGGCATCGGCAAGGGCCTCGCGGCCCACATCGCGGAGTACCTCGCGACCGGACGCATCGCGGAGCTGGAGGCACTGCGCGCGGAGCTGCCCCGCGGGCTGCTCGAGGTCCTGGCGGTGCGCGGCGTCGGCCCCAGGACCGCCAGGCTCCTCCACGAGCAGCTCGGCGTGGACAGCGTGGAGAAACTCGAACAGGCGGCCGTCTCCGGCGAGATCCTGCGCGTGCCGGGCATCCGTGCCAAGACCCGCGCAAACATCCTGGCCGGCCTCCGCACGCTCCGCGCGGGGCAGGAGCGCCTCCCGCTGGGCCTGGCGCTGGCCCGCGCGGAGGAGATCGTCGAGGCGCTCCGAGGCACGGGCGAGGTGACCGCCATCGAAGTGGCCGGCTCCGCCCGCCGCCGGCGCGACACGGTGGGGGACCTCGACATCCTGGTCGCCTGCCGCCACCCCGAGCGCGTGATCGAGCGCTTCGTCGGCCTGTCCGCGGTGACGACGGTGCTCGCCCGCGGGGAGACCAAGGCCTCCGTCGAGTTCAAGGCGGACGACCGCGCCGCGTCCATCCACGTGGACCTGCGCGTGATCGCCCCCGACACCTACGGCGCCGCGCTGCAGTACTTCACGGGCTCCAAGGACCACAACGTGCGCCTCCGGGAGCTGGCGCAGAGGAAGGGACTCAAGATCTCGGAGTACGGGGTCTTCAGCGAGCGCACGGGCGCGCGGGTGGCCGGCGCCACGGAGGCGGAAGTCTACGCGGCCGTGGGTCTGCCGTGGATCCCGCCGGAGCTGCGCGAGAACTCGGGCGAGATCGAGGCGGCGCTGGGCGGGGGGCTGCCCGATCTCGTCGCCGCGGAGCACATTCGCGGCGACCTGCACGCCCACACGGACTGGTCCGACGGGCGCCAGCCGCTGGAGCGGCTGGTCGCCGAGGCCGAGGCGCGCGGGTACGAGTACATCATCGTCTCCGACCATTCCCGCTCGTCCACCGTGGCGGGCGGGCTCCGGCCCGAGGAGCTGCGCGAGCAGCTCCGGCGCATCCGCGCGCTGCAGCCCCGGCACCGCATCCGCATCCTGGCCGGCAGCGAGTGCGACATCCTCGCCGACGGGCGCATGGACTTTCCCGACGATCTCCTCGCCGAGCTGGACGTGGTGCTGGCGGCCGTCCACTCGCGCTTCAAGCAGCCCCGTGCCGAGATGACGGCGCGCATCGTCCGGGCGCTGGCCCATCCGTGCGTGGACATCCTCGTCCACCCCACGGGGCGGCTCCTCGGCGAGCGCGACCCCTACGACGTGGACCTGGAGCAGGTCTTCGCCGCCGCCCGCGAGCACGACAAGGCGATGGAGATCAACGCCTCCTGGCAGCGGCTGGACCTCAAGGACACCCACGCCCGGCGCGCGGCGGAGCTGGGGGTGCGGATCGCCATCAGCACCGACACCCACGACCTGTCGCAGCTCGAGGGCCTGGCGCTCGGCATCGCCACGGCGCGCCGCGCCTGGATCACGCCTGCGCAGGTGGTCAACGCGCTGCCGGTCAAGCGCCTGCTGGCCTGGGCGCGGGGGCACCGGCGGTAACCTCCTCGCGCCCGGCGGGCGCGTGTTTGCCCCGTCCGGAGGCGAGGTGTAGACTCGACGACCATGAGCGCTGCGCTGAGCTTCGCCCTCGCCGGCCTGCTCCTCCTCGCTCCCCTCGCCGTGTGCGCCCAGGACAGGCCCATCCAGCCCGTGGAGCCGGCTCCGGCGGCCCCTGCCGCCACCGCATCGTCTGGCCCGGCCATCGCGAAGGGGTCGAGCGTCGGGCTCGAGTACACGCTCACGGACGAGGCCGGGGCCGTGATCGACTCCAACAGGGGCCGGGCTCCGCTGCGCTACACTCACGGCGCTCGGCAGCTCATCCCGGGGCTCGAGCGGGAGCTGGTGGGGCTGCACGCGGGTGACGAGAAGAAGGTCGTGGTGAAGCCCGAGGACGCCTATGGCGCCGTGAACCCGGCGGCGCAGACCGAGGTGCCCAAGACCGCCATCCCGGAGGCCGCGCGCAAGGTCGGTGCCCGGCTCCTGGCCCGCAACCATGCCGGTGAGGCCCGGCCGGTGGTGGTCAAGGAGATCCGGCAGGAGACGATCCTCCTGGACCTCAACCACCCCCTCGCCGGCAAGACACTCTTCTTCGACGTGAAGGTGCTCGACGTCGCCGCGCCGGCGGCACACCCACCGCAGAAGGACGCCCCGCCGGCGCCGTCCGAGAAGTAGCCGGCGCCGTGGCCGCCGCCGCGGGAACTGCCGCCGGGCTGTCGCGCGACGCGGGGCCCGTGAGACCCGACGAGGGGATCTCGCCGAGCGCTCGGGCCTCTAGGCCAGGCCGCGCAGGGCGTCCACGAAGTCGCGCGAGAGGGTTCCCGAGTAGACTTCCTCGACGGGCCCCTGCAGCCGGATCGACCAGTCGGGTCGCACGTCCACTGACAGCGCGCCCCCTGGCATGCGCACCGTGACGAGGCCGTGGTCGCAGAGGCCGTTTCTCACCGCGGCGCAGGCCACGGCGCTCGACGAGGAGCCCGAGGCCAGCGTCCACCCGGCGCCCCGCTCCCAGATGAGGATCTCCACCTCGGCGCGCGAGGCCACGCGGGCGAACTGCACGTTCGTCCGGTTCGGGAAGGCGGGATGGGTCTCGATGAGCGGGCCGAGGCGGCGCGTCTCCGCCTCGTCGAGGCGGTCGGTGAAGACCACGCAGTGCGGGTTGCCCACCGACACCGCGGTGACGCTGAGCGTCCGGTCGGCTACCTGGAGCGGCTCGCGCACCACCTCCCGTCGCGGCCCGCTCATGGGGATTTCCGGGGCGACGAAGGTGCAATGCCCCATCTCGACGGTCACCTCGTTGACCCGCCCGCCCGCCACGTGGCACCGGCACTCGACGCGGCCGCCCTTCGTGTCCACGGTGAAGACCGACCGGCCGGCGCGCCCATGCTCGTGGAGGAACTTGGCGAAGATGCGAAGGCCGTTGCCCGACTTCTCGGCCTCGCTGCCGTCGGGGTTGAAGATCCGCAGCCCGAAGTCCGCGCCGGCCCAAGCGGGAACGAGGAGGAGAATCCCGTCCGAGCCCACGCCCCAGTTCCGGTCGCAGATGCGCGCCACCTGCCGCGGCGTGGGCGGGGCCGGCAGGTCTGCTGAGTCCATGACAATGTAGTCGTTGCCCAGCCCGTGCCCCTTGACGAATGGGATCATGGTCGGCGCGGCTCCTGCGTGGCGGGGGCGCTCCCGGGAGAGACGCCCGGCACCCGTGAGTGGGCGTGAAGGGGACGATCCGCGGTCAGGCTCATCCTCTCGGCCTCCCGGCGGGCGAGAGGAAGTCTGCGATGCGCTCGGGCACGCGGCGCACGTCGGTGGGGAGGCGGTGGCGCCACTTGCGGGCGAAGCGCGCCAGGGCCTCGCGCCGCTCGGACAGGTCGCGGTCTGGCGGGCGCGGCGCCTCGGCGCCGGTGCGGGTGCCGCCCCCACGGTGGACGAAGGGCGCCCGGACGACGACGCAGCGGTGGCCGGCCTCGCGCACCGCGAAGGAGAGGTCCCGATCGTAGCCGTGGAAGAAGCCGTAGCCCTCGTCGAAGCCTCCAACGGCAGCGAGTAGCGGGCGCGCGATGAAGAGGCAGACACCGTCCACGGCCGCGACCTCGGTCACCGGCGCACGGAGATTCCCGGTCCCCTCGAGGCTCGAGACGATGGTGCGGCCCACGTAGCGTCCGTCCCGCCTGAGGCGACGGGCGCCGTAGAGGCCCGCCAGCCCGGCCGCGGACTGCCCGTCCACCGCGGTCCGGAGCCGGTCGAGCCAGCGCGGATCTCGCATCTCGGTGTCGTTGTGGAGGAAGCAGAGGTGGTCCGACTCGGAGAGTTGCGCGCCCTGGTTGAGGGCCCGGATCAGCCCGACGTTCTCGGCGTTCCGGCGGTAGCGGAGTGGCCGGCCGGCCGGCCACTCGCGGAAGTACGCCTCCGTGCCATCGGTCGAGCCGTTGTCCACCACGCAGAGGTCGAAGGGGAGCGTCGTCGTCACGAGGCTGTCGAGGCAGGCCCTCGTCAGCGGCAACTGGTTATGGACCACCAGGACGACGCTGATCGTCATCTCCGGGTGTGGCGCGGCACGGCAGGAGCGGCGTCAGCGCTGGGCGAGGGGGATGTAGGGGGCGTCGAGGGCTCCCGTGTACTCGGCGCGAGGACGGATCAGGCGGTTGTTGCCGTGCTGCTCGAGCACATGCGCGGCCCAGCCGGCGACGCGGCTGAGCGCGAAGATCGGCGTGAACTGGTCCGTCGGGATCCCCATGGACGCGTAGGCGGCCCCCGAGAACAGGTCCACGTTGGGGAAGATCTGCTTCTCCGCCGACACGACGCGCGCGATGGTCTCCAGGATCTCGACGTTCGCGGTGCTTCCGGTCTGCCGCCCAAGCTCCACCGCCAGGCGGTGGAGATGCTTGGCCCGTGGGTCCTCGACGCGGTAGACGCGGTGGCCGAAGCCGCTGATGCGCGCCTTCTCGGCCAGCGCCTTGCGGATCCAGCCCTCGGCCTTCGCCGGGTCCTTCACCTGCTGCACCATGCGCATCACCTGCTCGTTGGCGCCGCCGTGGAGCGGCCCCTTGAGGGCGCCGATTCCCGACACCACCGCCGAGTGGATGTCCGACAGCGTGGCGGCCGTCACGCGGGCAGCGAAGGTCGAGGCGTTGAACTCGTGATCCGCGTGGAGGATGAGCGCGACGTCGAGGGTCCTGGTGGCCAGCTCCGAGGGCGTCTTGCCCGACATCATGTAGAGGAAGTTCCCCGCCAGCGACAGCCGCGGGGTCGGCGCCACGACAGGCTTGCCTCGGCGGATGCCCTCCCAGGCGGCCACGAGGGTCGGCATCTGCGCCGTGAGCCGGGTCGCCTTCCGGAGCGTGGCCTCGCGGGAATTATCCCCCGCGTCGGGATCGAAGGACGACAGCGCCGAGACCCCGGTGCGGAGCACCTCCATGGGCGTCGTCCTCCGCGGCAGCTGTCGGAGGATGGCGAGGAGCTTCGGGGAGAGCTTGCGGTTGGCGGTGGCGGCCAGCGCCTTCCGGTGGGCATCCAGCTCCTGTCGCGAGGGCAGCCGGCCATGCCAGAGGAGATGGACCACCTCCTCGAAGGTCGAGTGCGCGACGAGATCGTCGACGTCGAAGCCGCGGTACACGAGCCGGCCCTGCTTCCCGTCGATGAAGCAGATCTCGGAGGTGGACACGACGACGTCTTCGAGACCGGCCTTCTGGGGAGCTCCCGCAGCGTCCGTCATCGCCTCAGTGGCACTCCCTTGGCGGTATGGGGCAGAGTCAAAACGCCTCCTTGTACCATACGGGTGGAGGCACTTCAAGGCTTGTCGGCGCCCGGCCGGCGGCCTAGGATCTTCCCCGTGCTCCCGAGGGTCATCGACTTCTACGATCGGCATCCCATCAGCCTGTCGCAGGTGCTGGAGGCGCTCCGCCGTCAGGGCAAGGACATGCGCGCGCTGGCTCCCGAGGATCTCTACGAGTGGGACCAGGACCACTACGGCGGGCTCGAGGCCGTGGAAGCCCTCGCGCGGCGCGCCGGGGTCGGGGCCGACTCCCGAGTGCTCGACGTCTGCGCGGGGCTCGGCGGCCCGGCGCGCTTCCTGGCCCGGCGCTTCGGGGCGCGCGTCACGGCGCTGGACCTGAACGCCGGCCGCAGCCAGGGCAACGTCAGGCTGTCGCGGCTGGTGGGGCTCCAGGGTCTGGTCCGGAGCGTGCGCGGGGATGCCCAGATCCTGCCCTTCCGTGCCGGCGCCTTCGACGCCGTCATCAGCCAGGAGGGACTGCTCCACGTCCCCGACAAGGGGCGCGTGCTCGCCGAGTGCGCGCGGGTGCTCGGTCCGGGCGGGCGCATCGCCTTCACCGACTGGATCGCCACGCCCAGGCTCTGGGAGGGCGAGCGCCGCCGGCTCCAGGAGTGGATGGCGGCCGTCTCCGTCGAAACCATCTCCGGCTACCGCGCTCTCCTGGGGCGCGCCGGCTTCGCCGCCATCGAGGCCGAAGATCTCTCGGCGGCGTGGATCGAGATCCTGAGGCGCCGGCTCGAGATGTACCGGAGCCTGCGTGAGGACACCGTGGCACGGCTGGGCCAGGCCCGCTACGACGAGTACAGCCAGCTCTACGCCTTCTTCGTGGGGCTCGTGGAGGCGGGCAAGCTCGGCGGCGCCCGCCTTTGGGGTCAGGTCTTGCATTCCGACATCGGCAGGGGTGCAGCCTGCCATTGGGGTGCGGATCCGGGCATTGCTCATCCTGTCCCGCGGGGATTGCGGCGGTGGAGCGGGGGCTACGTGTCGTATTTCAAGACCTGACCCCCGACACGGGGGACCAGCGCGAGCACGAGGAGCGTCGAGAGCAGGAGGCCGGCGCAGAGGGCATAGGCGGCGCGGAGCCCCGCGGTCCCCAGCAGGGCATATCCCACCAGCGGGCCCAGCGCCGCGCCGAGATCGCCGGCGGTGGCCAGTCCGCCCATCACGACGCCGCGCAGCGGAGGGGGCGCGCTGTCCCCCGTCCAGACCACGACGGCCGGGTGGAGCAGCCCCTCGCCCACCGCGACGAGCACCACCCCCGTCACGATCGGCCCCACCCCGCGCCCGGCCGCCAGGACCACGAACCCGCCCAGGCTCACGACCACGCCCACCCCCGCGACGAGCCGCCGGGCCCCCAGGCGATCGAGGACATGGCCCGCGAGCGGCGCCTCCACCATGCCGGCGAGCCGCCGCGCGGCGAGGAGGGCGCCGGTCAGCGAGGCCACGGGCACGACGAGAGCGCTGGGCTCCGCCGCGAGCTGCGTGAGATGAACACCGAGCGTGCTCATCAGGACGCCGCTGCCAGCGAACAGGCTCGTGAAGCTCACGTACGCGGGGGCAAGGAGTCGGGGATCCAGGCGACGGAGCGCGGCCAGCGTCCCGAGGCCGGCGACGCCATGGCTCGTGCTGCCGCGATCCCCGGGGCCCAGCGGGCGCAGCGCCCAGACGGCGGCGCCGAAGCCCAGGGCGGCCAGCGGCACGTACACCGCCAGGGTGCCGCGATAGCCGAGGAGATCCGTGAGCACGCCCGACAGGACGAGACCCAGGAGGGTGCCGAGCTGGAGCAGTGACTGATAGGTGCCAACCGTCCGCCCGCGGACCTCGGCCGCGGACAGGTCCAGCACGATGGCCAGACCCCCCACCGAGATCAGCGCGAAGGCGATGCCCCAGACGATGCGCCAGACAAGCAGCGGCCAGAAGCTCTCGGCGGCCAGGTACCCCGCGGTCGAGACCAGCGCCAGCCCCATGCCGAGCAGATACGGACGGCGCCGCCCAAGCCGGTCGGACAGGAGCCCGGCCAGCGAGTTGGCGACCAGGCGCACGAAGCGATTGGCGCTGAGAATGATGCCGAGGCTCGCCGCCGCGATCCCAGCCGCCCCTGGGTGCGAGGGCAGGAAGACGTAGAGCATCTGGTCGCCCAGGAGCGCCAGCGAGTAGGCCAGGGCCAGCCCCGAGGCCAGCGCATAGCGTCGGGTCGCCACCGCGGGGTCAGGCTCTGTTCATCGGGTTCCGCCTGGAGCGCAGCAGCGTCGGAGCAGGAGCTCCATGTTGTAATGCAAGACCTGACCCCTGGCTCAGCGCAGCAGCCGCTCGAGGAGCTTCCTGATCCCGCCGCGCTCGCCCGACCTGATGGCGGTGGGAATCACGCGCAGCGTGCCCGCGCTCGAGCCCGTGACCTCCGCCTTGACCTGGGTGCGCCCACTGCTGAGGGTGACGGCCATGTCCACCCAGCCGTCCAAGAGCCTGTAGGTGCCTGCGCCCGCCACCGTCATCGCGCGGCTCCGGTACAGCAGGTCCTCGGTGCTGACGACCCCGCCCGCGATCCTGTACGTGGCGGTGATGGCATCGAAGTCGAGCGGCGAGTTGCCCGGGCGGAGCTCCTTCTCCCCGGCGAACAGCGGCGTCAGGACACCGGCCAGCTCGGCGACGTCGCGCAGGACCCGCAGCGCGCCCGCGCCCACGACCTTCCCGTGTCCGATCTGGAGCCGGCCCGCCCCGCCGAGCGTCCGCCAGGGGTCGGCGGGACGCAGCAGCGCCTCGCCCGTGAGATCCAGCGGGCCCGAGACCGCATAGCTCTGGCAGAGGTAGTCCACGAGGATCGGCGACAGCTGCACACCCTTGGCGCTGATATCCCTGAGCGCGAGCGTCCTGACCAGGGCGCCGGGCACCGTCTGCAGGTCGGCCGTCACGCTCACCGAGAGACTGCCCCCGGCGACCTGCGCCCGGAGCGGCTGGCTCTCGAGCCGCGCGGGCAGGAGCGTCACGGGTACGCGGAGGTCCTGGAGCGCCAGCGTGCGCCGCGAGGGCCGCGAGCATTGCGGTCGCTGCTCGGAGAGGTTGAGGCGCTCGAAGCGGAGCTCACCCGTGGCGGCGGGCTTCGCGACTGTGCCGCCGAGCTCGAGCCGCGCCTTGATGGGCCCAGCCACCGTGGGGGACCCGAAGAGCGCGGCGGCGAGTGCCGCCACATCCCCGGCCTCGAGGTCCACGCGCGCGCGGAGCGGCGCCTCGGCGAGCGGACGGCCCGCGGCGAGCGAGAGCGTTCCCTCGGCGATCCTCAGGTGGATGGCGCCCGGCTGCCCCACGGCCCGTCCCTCCACCGCCAGCCCGTCACCCCGGCCGGTGATGGCAAGCGTGACCGCGATGTCCTCGAGACGCCACTCCCCGCCCCGGGCGCCGCGCCTCTGGTAGCGCAGCGCTCCGTTGGCAATGCGCACCTGGGACAGGAGTCCGGCGACTGCCGGGCCGCCGGCCGCAGGCCCCCCGCCGGGCTTCGGGGCGGCGCGCGGGGCCGAGGCCCCGGCGCCGAGGGTGGCGATGTTGAGCCGGCCGCCGTCCTCCACGATCTCGGCCCGGAGCCCGTCAAGGGTGAGGTGGGTGAGCTCCACCCGGCCGGAGAGGAGCGGTCTGAGGCGCATGGCGAGTCGCCCTTCCTCGACGGTGAGGAAGGGCGTCGCGCCGAAGCGGGGGTCGTCGGCCACCGAGAGGCCGCGCAGCCTCACGGCCGGGCGCGGCAGCAGCGCGATCGAGAGCGAGGCGAACCTGACGGGGCGCCCCAGCGCCTGGCTCGCCTGCTGGGAGATGTAGGCCTGCACCTTCGGGGTATCCACGAGCCACGGCAGCGCGGCCAGCGCGCCGGCGAGGACCACGAGCAGGGCGCCGGCCGCGACGAGGAGCCACCGGAGCTTCACTGCGGCTTCCGCATGTCCTTCTTGAGGATCTTCCCCGTGGGGCTCTTGGGGAGCGCGGCGATGAACTCGATGGCCTCGGGCACCTTGTAGGCAGCGACCCTGTCGCGGCACAGCGCGCGGAGCGCCTCGGGGTCGGCCGAGGCCCCCTCCTTGAGGACCACGAAGGCCTTCACGGCCTCGCCGCGCACCGGATCGGGGGTCCCGAGCACGGCGGCCTCCTTCACCGAGGGGTGAAGAAAGAGCACCTCCTCGACCTCGCGGGGGAAGACCTTGAAGCCGGAGACGTTGATCATGTCCTTGACGCGGTCCACCACGTAGAAGTAGCCGTCCGCATCGCGGGAGCCGATGTCCCCCGAGTGCAGCCACCCGTCTCGCACCGCTTCCGCCGTGGCCTGCGGGTTCCGGAAATAGCCCTTCATCACGTTGGGGCCCTTGATGAGAATCTCGCCCAGCTCGCCATCGCCCACCTGCTGCCCCGTGGCGGGATCCACGACCTTCATCTCCACGTTCTCGATGGGGGTGCCGATGGAACCCGGCCGGAAGGCCGTGTCGTGGTTGTAGGAGGCGAAGGGAGAGCACTCGGTGAGACCGTATCCCTGGTGGATGTCGTGGCCGGTGTGCTCCTTCCACCGCCGCTCCGGCTCGGCGGGCAGGCTCGCCGCCGCCGAGAAGCACAGCCGGAGCGAGGACCGGTCCCAGCGCGCCATGTCCGAGCCGAGCATCAGGATGTACATGGTGGGCACCGCGTACAGGAGCGTGATCCCTTCGGCGCCGATGGCGGCCGTGAAGTCGTCGGGGACGAACCGCTCCTGGAGCACGAGCGTGCCCCCGCAGGCGACCAGCGCGTTCATGATGAAGTTCTGACCGAAGCAGTGGAAAAGTGGAAGCGCACAGAGGCCCCGGTCATCGGGCGTCATCCGGAGGTGGTGAATCGTGGCCCAGGTGTTCGACACCACGTTCTCGTGGGTGAGCATGACCCCCTTGGGGCGTCCGGTGGTGGCCGAGGTGTACAGGATGGCGGCGGTCTCGCTCCGGTCCCGCTCCATGGCGCGCAGCCCCGGGTCGCCGGCGAGCGAGCGGAAGTCCACCTCGCCCTGCCCGCCCACCTGGATCAGGTGCCGCACCGACGGCAGCTCCCGGCGCGGCGGCAGGTTGGCAGCCACGGGCCCAGCCGTCACCACGGCGGCGGCCTCGCCGTCGTTGATGATGTAGCCGAGCTCGTCCCGCTTGTAGACCACGTTCAGCGAGATGGGAACGAGCCCGATCTTGCTGGCCGCGTAGTATGTCAGCACGAACTCGGGCCAGTTGGGCAGGTGGAGTCCGAGCCGCTCTCCCGGCCTGAGGCCGAGGCCGGCGAGCCCGGCAGCCAGCGAGGAGGCGGCCCGGTCGAGCTCCCGGTACGTCCAGCGCCGGTCCCTGAAGACCAGCGCCGGCCGCCCCGGATGGTGGAACGCCGACCGCTCGAGATTTCTCGCGACGTTCATGGGCCCACCTTCAGGGAATGAGCCGGCCCGTCGGCTTCGCCGTCGGGGCGCTTCCGCGCCCGACGGTCGGGCCCGCAACCCGTCCGGTCGTCATGGCAGCAGGAGCATTCTCCTCCTTCGCCGTCGGGGCGCTTCCGCGCCCGACGGTCGGGCCCGCAACCCGTCCGGTCGTCATGGCAGCAGGAGCACCTTTCCTGTGGTCTTCCGGCCCTCGAGGGCGCGGTGCGCATCGGCGGCCTGCGCCAGCGGGAAGGTGATCTCCACGCGCAGCCGGAGCTTCCCCTCGCGGATCCAGCCCAGGACGTCGCCCGAGCGCTGGACCAATTCCTCGCGGGTGGCGATGTGATGGTTGAGGCTCGGTCGTGTCACGAAGAGGGATCCCTTCACGTTGAGGAGCTGGAGATCGAGCGGCGGCACGGGACCGCTCGCCGCCCCGAACAGCGCCAGCGTGCCGCGGGGCCTCAGACAGTCGAGGCTCCCGCTGAAGGTCGTGGCGCCCACGCCGTCGTAGACCACGTCCACGCCGCGGCCGCCGGTGATGCGCTTCACCTCGGCCACGAAGTCCTGCGTGGTGTAGACAATGACGTGGTCGGCCCCCGCCGCTCGGGCCAGGGCGGCCTTCTCCTCCGTGGACGCCGTGCCGATCACGGTCGCGCCGCGCATCTTCGCCATCTGGCAGAGCAGGAGCCCCATGCCGCCGGCCGCGGCGTGCACGAGGCACGTCTCGCCCTTCCGGAGTGGATAGGTCGAGACCACGAGGTAGTGGGCCGTCATCCCCTGGAGCATGGCCGCCGCCCCGTCCCGGAAGGAAAGGCCGTCCGGGAGCTTCACGAGGCGGTTCGCGGGACAGACGTTGAGCTGGGCGTAGGAGCCCGGGATCCCCGTGTAGGCCACGCGGTCGCCCACCTTGACGTCGCTGACGCCGGCCCCCAGGGCGGTGACGGTGCCCGCACCCTCGAGACCGGGCGTGAACGGCAGGGGCACCTTGTTGGCGCCGGTGCGGAAGTAGACGTCGATGTAGTTGAGCCCGGCCGCCTCGAGCTTGACGAGGGCCTGGCCGGCCCCCGGGGTGGGCTCCGGGACATCCTCGAGCCTCAGGACCTCGGGCCCCCCGGGTGTGTGGACGCGAATGGCCTTCATGTGTGTCCTCCTCATGGAGCGCGCGGAGCGACGGGGTCCCGCCGCTAGCGCATGGCCGAGAGATCCACCGTGAACCTCGATAGCTCCTTCTCGTCCGGGTCGCGAATCAGCAGGGTGAAGCGGCCCCTGGGATCGAGGCGCGCGGCGGGAAACACGTAGAGACAGCGGGCGCTGAACCGCCCGTCCTCCCCGCGCAGCGCCGTCTGCTCGTTCTGCACGAAGCTCGGCTTCACCTCGATCTTGCCGTCGAGCAGCGCCGGCTCCAGGAAACGCGCGAAGTCGGGCTTGCCCCCGCGCAGGGTAACCCACAGCGTGAGCCTCCCCGCGGTCGCCTTCAGCACCGCGCCGATCTCCCTCGGCTTGAGCGGCGCCTTCTTGAAGGCGGCGATGCGCGCCGCCTGGGCGAGGCGGTGGAATGGCGTCACCACCGTCAACGTGTCACCCGAGCCGTTGCGGCTCGTCCACTCGTCGCCGAGCACCTCGCTCACGACGCTCCTGCGTCCGAGGCCGATCGCCTCCTTCTGCTCCCGCTCGGTCAGGGCGAAGGAGGCCGCCGCCGCGGGCTGGCTCGTGACGGGCCACAACGCGATTCCAGCGAGGGCGACGATCCAGACGCGCCGCATGATCCGACTCACGCCGCGCCATTGTAGCATGGCGTCACGGCTCGTCCGTCGACCCGCGCGGGCCGCGCCTCGCGCGCACCCGCGCCTGCATTGCTCCCGGAGACGGCCCGCGGTACGGTAGACGTATGCGCCGCGCCGGGCTCCTTCTCTCGGCCCTGCTTCTCGCTGGGTGCGTCTCCGCGTTCCCCGACGAGATGCTGCACGCGGTGAACCGCGCGGTGACCGTCTCCGAGCTGCGCCGCGCTCCAGGCGCGCACACCGGCGCGCGCGTGATCCTCGGCGGCGAGATCCTCGCCACCCGTCCCCGGGTGGGCGAGACCGAGATCGAGGTTCTCGCGCGGAACCTCGGGTCCGACGACAGCCCCGACCGGAGCGACCGATCCGAGGGGCGCTTCCTGGTGACGACGAGGGGCTTCCTCGATCCCGCCGTCTATGCCGCCGGCCGGCGCATCACCGTGGTGGGCACGGTCAAGGGCGAGGAGGAGCGCGCGATCGGCGAGCTGCCGTACCGCTACCCGGTGATCACAGCCGAGCAGATCAAGCTCTGGCCGCGCGACGTGGCAGCGAGGCATCTCGTCCCGGTCTACCCGCTGGGCTCCTACGACTGGCCGCCCTGGCCCTACTGGCCCTACGGCCCCTACCAGCCCTGGCCCTTTCGGTGACCCGACCCCGGGCCTAGGGAGCCTTGCCCCGCACGGTGATCACCGAGAACTGCGCCGGGTCCAGGTAGCGCGCCGAGACGCGCTGCACGTCCGCCGCGGTGACGCGGCCGATGCGCTCCCGGTAGCGATCGGGGTAATCGAGCCCGAGGCCGTGCTCCTCCACGGCGATCAAGAGCCGGGCCACCTTCCCCGAGGTGTCCATGCGCAGCGGGAAGCTCCCGACGAGGTAGGCCCGTGCCAGCTCCAGCTCGGCGGCTGCCACCTCTTCCCGCCCCATCCGGCGCATCTCCTCCTTCGCGAGGCGCACGGCCTCGTCCACCCCGTCGTTGCGGGTCTGCAGCCCGACCACGAAGGAGGCGCCGTAGCGCGCGGGGGAGAGCGAGGAGTAGATCGAGTAGGCGAGCCCCCGGTCCTCGCGCACGCGCGTGTAGAGCCGCGACGCCGAGCCGCCGCCGAGAATGTAGTTGGCGACCGCCAGCGGGAAGTAGTCCGGGTGATCCTGGCGGATCGCCGGACGGCCGAGGTACACGGTGGCCTGGGTGAGGTCGCGCGTGAGGGTGCGCGCGACCGCAGGCGGCAGCGCGGCGATGGCCGAGGGAATCGCCGCGGGCGGAGCGGCCGGCGGCGCCCAGCCCGTGAGGCGCTGTTCCAGCTCGCGCCTGATCCCATCCCGCGTGACGTCGCCCACGACGGCGATCACAGCCGCGTCGGGCCGGTAGTGCTCCCGGTGGAAGCGGGCCACCTGTTCGCGCGTGAGCTTGCCGACGGACTCGACGGTCCCGGGCGTCGGGCAGGCATAGGGATGGCCCGGGTAGAGGACCTGCGCCAGATCGCGCCCCGCCACGGCCTCGGGGTTCGCCTCCGAGCGCTTGAGCGCCGCCTGCACCTCCGCCACCCGGCGCCTGAGCTCGTCCTCGGGGAAGGCGGGCTCGCGCAGCACCTCGGCGAGGAGATCGAGGCCCAGCGCCAGGTCCTTCTTCAGCACCGCGAGGGAGATCGTGACCCCGTCCTTCCCCGCGCCGGCCTCGAGGCTGCCGCCAACGAACTCGATGGCGCGGTCCAGTTCCGGGCCCGAGCGCCGGGCCGTGCCGCGGGTGAGGAGGTCCGCGGTGAGGCTCGCCAGCCCGGGGGCATCCGGCGGGTCGAAGGCGGAGCCCGCGCGCAGGTAGGCGCTCACGGAGACGATGGGGATCGCATTCCGCTCGGCCACCAGGAGCGTGGCGCCGTTGCCCAGGACCGCGCGATGGGCGATGGGTGCGGCGCCCGCGGGGGCGGCGAGCAGCAGGAGCGCAGCGCCAAGGCTCGAGAGTCGTCTCATGGGTTCCCCTTCAGTCGAGCTGCTTGCGGAACTTGATCACGGCCAGCGAGAAGATCACGACCCCGAAGGCCAGCAGCGGCAGCAGGCTCGGCCAGAGATCGCCGAACCCGACGCCCTTGAGGATGATCCCGCGCACGATCCGCAGGAAGTACGTGAGCGGGATGATCGAGGCCAGGTACTGGGCCCCCGTGGGCATCCCCTCGATGGGGAAGAGGAGCCCGGAGAGGTAGATGGATGGCAGGAATGTCAGGAAGGCCATCTGCATCGCCTGCGGCACCGTGCGCGCGGCCGCGGAGACGAAGATCCCGATGCCGAGCGTGCCCATCATGAAGACGAGCGCGAGCCCGTACAGCAGCGGCAGGCTGCCGCGGATGGGGACGTCGAAGACGAAGTGGGCCACGATGAGCGCCATGGTCATCTGGCCGTAGGCCACGAGCAGGTTGGGGATGATCTTGCCGAGGAGCAATTCCCAGCGCCGGATCGGGCTCACGATCAGGGCCTCGAGGGTCCCCTTCTCCCGCTCGCGCACCACGGACACCGCCATGGCCGTGATGGTGGTCTGCATCAGGAGCGCGCCGATGAGGCCGGGGACGATGAAGATGGCGGAGACGAGGTCGGGGTTGTACCAGGCGCGGACCCGCACGTCGAAGGGCACCCCGGTCCGACGGCCGAGCGTGGTGCCCTCCAGCGTCTTGGTGATGATCTCCAGCGACCGCTGGGCGCCCAGCGAGCTGGCGGCGTTGATGGCGGACGTGGCCACCTGCGGGTCGGAGGCGTCCACGATCACCTGGACCTCGGCCGCCTGGCGCGCCAGCCGCCGGGCGAAGTCGGGCGGGATCAC
>JACPIQ010000137.1 GCA_016188005.1 Candidatus Rokuibacteriota bacterium
CCCGGGCTGTCGCCCGCCCGTGCCTGGCGACGGGCCCCCGGGCTGGCGCCCGCCCGTGCCGGGCGACGGGCCCCCGGGCTGGCGCCCGCCCGTGCCTGGCGACGGCCCGGGGGCTCGCCACGCGTGACATCGGCGGACGCAGCGCAAGTGAACAACATGAGTCCGGGTTCGCGGCGGGCACGGGCGGGCGACAGCCCGGGTGCCCGTGCCGCGTGACAGCGGCTGACATCGCGCGAGGGAGCGACATGAACCCAGATTCGCGGCGGGGGCGGGCGTGGCGACAGCCCGGGTGCCCGCCCGGCGTCACAGCGGCGGACGCAGCGCACGTGAACAACATGAGTCCGGGTTCGCGGCGGGCACGGGCGGGCGACAGCCCGGGTGCCCGTGCCAGGTGAATAAATGGACGGGCAGCTGAGGGCGCTCATAGAGCTGCAAAGGTTCGACACCAAGATCGCCGGCCTCGAGACCGAGACGGCCAGGCTGCCGCAGGAGATCGCCCGCCTCCGGGCCGGCCTGGACGAGATGCGCAAGCAGGTGGAGACCGCCCGGGCTGGCCTGGAGGCCGCGCGCAAGGAGACCCGCGCCCGGGAGAAGGACCTGGACGACTCGCAGGTGAAGCGCCAGAAGTTCGAGGCCCAGCTCTACCAGGTCAAGACCAACAAGGAGTACTCGGCCGTCCTCACCGAGATCGAGGAGGTCAAGCAGCAGAAGGCCCGGATCGAGGAGGAGATCCTCACGCTCATGGAGCGCCACGAGCGGCTGGCCGCCGAGATCAAGGAGGCCGAGGGGCGGCTCACGGCCGCCGAGGCCGACGGCGCGGCGGGGGAGAAGGCCCTCCGCGACAAGCTGGCGGCGGTGGAGGCCGAGCTGGCCGTGGTGCGCGGCGAGCGGGACACGGTGGCCCGGGAGCTGCCGGCCAACGTCCTCGCCGACTACGAGCGGCTGCTCCGGGGCCGCGGGGGGCTGGCACTGACGGTGGTGACGCTGCCCAATCTCTGCTCCGGCTGCCGGATGACCATCACCCCACAGCGCCTCCAGGAGCTCAAGCAGCAGAACGCCCCCATCCCCTGCGAGTCCTGCGGGCGGTACCTCTACTGGCCCGCCTGAGTCCCGCCGCGGCCGGCGTCACCCGCATCACCCTCTACACCGACGGCGCGTGCCTGGGCAATCCGGGTCCCGGGGGCTGGGGCGCCATCATCATCGACGGTGAGACGGAGCGCGAGCTGTCCGGCGCCGAGGCCTCTTCCACCAACCAGCGCATGGAGCTCACCGCCGTCATCGAGGGGCTCCGCGCGCTCCCGGGCCGCCGCCGCGTGGCCGTCTACAGCGACAGCGCCTACGTCGTCAACTGCTTCCGCGACCGCTGGTGGGTGCGCTGGCGCCAGAACGGCTGGCGGACCGCGCAGAAGAAGCCCGTGGAGAACCGCGACCTCTGGGAGGCGCTCCTGTCGCTGGCCGAGCGGCACGATGTCCAGTGGCACAAGGTCGCGGGCCATGCCGGCGACCCCCTCAACGAGCGCGCGGACCGGCTGGCCACTGCCGCCATCGAGCGCATGCAGACAGGCTCGCGATGAAGGCGACACCGGCCTAGGAGGGGGGCATGGCGCGACCGGGCAAGGCTTCGCGCCGTCTGCCGGCGGCCGCCGCCGCTCCCGAGAGCAGCGCCGTCCTCTCCTTCGACCGCGGCTCGTTGCGCCTGGAGGCGCCCCGGACGGCGCGCGTCCCGGCCTACCTCGTCTGGGACGAGCGGGTGGGCGCCTGGCGCACCGAGGCGCTCCAGCACGCCCGCCTGCGCGAGGATGCGGCCCGGTACCGGCTCTCCCTCGACGACCAGGCTGAGCGCTTCTTCGACTGCCCTCCGCTGCACCCGTCGCTGCCGCCACTGCGGCCGGACCAGGAGGCAGCCATCCTCGCCTGGGAAGAGGCCGGCGGGCGCGGCGTCATCGTCAAGCCCACAGGCACCGGCAAGACCGAGATCGCGCTGTCCATCATCGCCCGCCACCGCGTCTCGGCCCTGGTCGTGGCGCCGCTCCGCGACCTCATGTACCAGTGGCAGCGCCGCATCCGCCAGGGGCTCGGCTTCGACGCGGGCGTGCTCGGCGACGGGCGCCGGGAGATCTGGCCCCTCACCGTCACCACCTACGACAGCGCCTACATCCACATGAAGGAGATGGGCAACCGCTACCAGCTCGTCGTCTTCGACGAGGCCCATCATCTCCCCGGCGCGACGCTCCACGAGAGCGCGCTGGACTGCCTCGCCCCCATGCGCCTGGGCCTCACGGCCACTCCCGAGCGGGCCGACCGGCGCGAGCGTTTCCTCGACAGGCTGATCGGCCCCACGGTCTTCCGGGAGGGGATCGATGCCGCCAGGGGCAAGACCCTCGCCGACTACAGCCTCATCCGCGTGCCCATTCATCTCGCGCGCGAGGAGCAGGCGGAGTTCGACCAGCTCTCCCGCCGGGTCCGCGCCTATCTCATCGAGCGTCGGCGGGAGGAGCCCGGCTTCCAGTGGACGGACCTCACGCGGCGCTCCCGCACCGACGCCGAGGCCCGCGAGGTCCTGCGCGCCTACCGGCGGAAGCTCGCGCTGATCCACCGCTCGGCGGAGAAGCTCCGCGTGGTGGAGGACATCCTGCGCCTGCATCCCAAGGAACGATGCGTGATCTTCACGGCGTCCAACCGGATGGCGCTGGATGTCTCGACGCGCTTCCTCATCCCGGCGCTGACCTCGCACTCGGACAAGCGGGAGCGGAACGCGGTGCTGGACGCCTTTGCCGCGGGGACGATCCGGGCCCTCTGCGCCTGCGAGGTCCTCAACGAGGGGTGGGACGCCCCCGCCCTCAAGGTGGGCGTCGTCCTCGGCGGCGAGAAGGGCGTCAGGGAGGCCGTGCAGCGCATCGGCCGGCTGCTCAGACGCTCGGGCGACCGCTCGGCGAGGCTCTACGAGGTGGTGCTGCAGGAGACGCCCGACGTGGCCCGGGCGCGCCGGCGGGGACGAAGCGGTGCTTACAAGGCAGCAGCGCGTCTATCACTGGGACAGGCGCAACAGCTCGATCTCTTCTGATCGGCTGGGCGACGAGGACATGCCCCACCTCGCCCGGGCCCTCGCCGTCTACCGCGCCTCCCTGGGCGATCGGCTCGGGCGGGTCCGCGACGCCGCCCGCGCCGCCCTGGAGGGGCTGCGCCCCGATCGCGTCGAGGCCGTCGTCCAGCTCCTCGATGATACGGCCACCTACGAGTGGCCGCGGGGCCGCGGGCAGGCCGAGCGGCGGGTGGGCGTGTTCGCGCGCGCCGCGGGCCGCCATCCCCTGCTGGAGCCGGAGGCGCGGGCCCCCATCGTCACCGAGGCGTTCGGCGCCTGCCCGACCCGGGACGCGGACCTGACAGCCCTCCTCTACGCCGATTACCCGGAGTTCCACCAGCTCCGCTCCTTTCCCGACGGCTACACCGCGGAGGACCTGCGCGCCGACTACGACCTCGGCCAGGCCCAGGCCCTCCTCTACTCGGCCCTGCAGGTCACCGTCGAGGCCCGCGGCGACTTCAGGCACATCGTCCAGTACGCCCGGCTGTCCCGGCTGCTCCACCGGATCGAGCCGGCGCCCGGCGGCGGGTACCGCTTCGTCTTCGACGGGCCCAACTCCATCCTGCGCCACACACATGCCTACGGGGTGGACTTCGCCCGCTTCCTGGCCGCCCTGGTCCAGGCGCGCGACTGGCAGCTCACCGCCGACATCGCGTTGCGCAAGGGCTGGCGACCGTTCACCTTCGCGCTCTCGTCGGATGAGGGCCTGCGCTCGCGTGTCCCCGCCCCCGCGCTCTTCGACTCCACGCTGGAGGCCGCGCTGGCCGAGAAGTTCGGCGCCGAGCGCGAGGGCTGGCGGCTCCGGCGCGAGGCCTCGGTGATCGAGGCGGGCCCGAGCCTTCTCATCCCCGACTTCCTCTTCACCCATGCCGACGGCACGGAGGTGGCGCTCGAGATCGTCGGCTACTGGACGCCCGAGTACCTCGCGGGGAAGTTCCGCAAGCTCGGGAGGGTCACGGGCCCGAACCTCCTGGTCGCCGTCCGCCAGTCCCTCGCCCTCCAGGCCGGCGCCCTGCCGGCGGCCGTCCTGCCCTTCAAGAGCCGCATCCTGCTCCGTGAGCTCCTGCCCCGCCTCGAGTCCTTCCGGCGCTGAGGCCCCCTTCTCCCCGGGTCCCGCCCGGAACTGTCTCCCCGCGTGGACATTGACGCCCGGTGTGGCCGCGGATAGCCTGGAGTCGATGGCCACGTCTTCTCTCCAGCTGCGGCGGTGGACCCGCGCCGAGTACGACCGGCTGATCGACCTCGGCGTCTTTCAGCCCGGGGAGCCCATCGAGCTCATCGGCGGCCAGCTCATGGTCTGCGAGCCGCAGGGACGCCGTCACGCCTGGGCGCTCGCCATCGTGGACCACAGGCTACGGGCCGCCCTGGGTTCGGGCTGGACCGTCCGCACCCAGATGCCCGTGGACCTCGACGACGAGTCCGAGCCCGAGCCGGACCTGGCGGTCGTGTCGGGGACTCCCGAGGAGCAGCCGGTCCGGCACCCGGCCCGCCTGGCGCTGATCGTCGAGGTGGCCGAGTCGAGCCTGGGCACCGACCGCGAGGTCAAGGGCAGCCTCTACGCCCGTGCCGGCCTTGGCGACTACTGGATCGCCAATCTCGTGAATCGCGTCCTCGAGGTGTATCGCAAGCCGGTCGTGGACTCCGCGGCGCCCTACGGCTGGCGCTATGCCTCGGTGACAACGCTCCGTCCCGGCGACACCGTCTCGCCGCTGGCGGCGCCGGCCGCGCGCGTCCCCGTCGCCGACCTGTTGCCATGACCACATACGAGATCCGCACGCGCCGCTGGACCCGCGCCGAGTACGGGCGGCTCATCGACCTCGGCCTCTTCCAGCCCGGCGAGCCCATCGAGTTGATCGGCGGCCAGCTCATGGTCTCGGAGCCGCAGGGGAGTGGCCACTTCACCACGGTCGGCCTCGTGGACGACACGCTGCGCGCGGCCTTTGGACCGGGGTGGGTGGTCCGGGCTCAGGGGCCGCTGGCCCTGGACGACGAGTCGGAGCCGGAGCCGGACGTGGCGGTGGTGCCGGGGTCCCGCCGGGATTATCTCCACGGCCATCCCGGGTTGCCCGTGCTCACCGTGGAGGTGGCCGAGTCGAGCCTGTCCTTCGACCGCCGCGACAAGGGGAGCCTCTACGCCCGTGCCGGCCTTGGCGACTACTGGATCGTCAATCTCGTGGATCGCGTCCTCGAGGTGTATCGCAAGCCGGTCGTGGACCCCGCGGCGCCCTACGGCTGGCGCTATGCCTCGGTGACAACCCTCCGTCCCGGCGACACCGTCTCGCCGCTGGCAGCGCCGCCCGCGCGCGTCCCCGTCGCCGACCTCTTGCCATGACCAAGGCCGTCCATGTCGGGCATGCGCCACCTCGCTGTCGTCCACTGATGAGGAAGCACGGGAGCCCCGCCATGGCGGCCCCACCTTGCCGCCCGGGCCGCACCCTGCCAAGGCCGCGGTGCTATACTCCGTCTGCATCTCCACGCTCTTTGAGTGGTGACTTCGATTGGCGCCAGAGAAGGCCGGACGGTCGCCGGCGCGGGGCGACTCGCGCGGGAGGAAAGTCCGGACTCCGCAGGGCAGGGTGCTGGCTAACGGCCAGGGGGGGCGACTCCACGGACCAGTGCCACAGAAAGCAAACCGCCACGCGGCGCAAGCCGCGGGGTAAGGGTGAAACGGTGAGGTAAGAGCTCACCAGCGGCGCGGGAGACCGCACCGGCTCGGCAAACCCCACCCGGAGCAAGGCCAAATAGGAGAGCGATCCCGGCGCCGCGTTCGCGCGGTGCGCGGGTGAAGCGTGGCCCGCGTGGGGCTCTCGGGTATGGCCGCTGGAGGCGCCGGGCAACCGGCGTCCTAGAGAAATGACCGTCTCCCCGGCTGCGGGCAACCGCGGCCGGGTGACAGGATCCGGCTTACAGGCCTTCTCTGGCGCTTTTCTTTCTTCTCGCCCGCGCCGGACGGCGGCTGCATCCGCGCCACTCCCCGCACCATCCCAGGAGGACCCCGAGCGATGACATTCACGGACAAGGCGGTGCTGGTGACCGGAGCCACGAGCGGGATCGGGCGGGCGGCGACGCTCAGGTTCGCGGCCGCGGGGGCGCGCGTGGCGCTGGTCGGGAGGGACCGGCAGGCCCTGGATACGACGCGCGCGGCCATGGCCGCCGGCGGAGACCGGGGCCTGGCGATCCAGGCGGACATCACGCGTGAGGAGGACCTCCGGCGCGTGGCGGACGAGGCGGCGCGCGTGCTCGGGGGCCTGGACGTCCTGGTCTCCGCGGCCGGCGTGATCGGCACGGGAAGCATCGAGACCACGTCGCCCGAGCTGTGGGATCAGATGATGGCCGTCAACGTGCGGTCGGTGTTCAGGCTCGTCCAGCTGGCACTGCCGGCGCTCACCCCGCGCAAGGGCAACATCGTCGTCGTCTCCAGCGTCAACGGCCAGCGGGCCTTCCCCAACGTCCTGGCCTACTGCTGCAGCAAGGCGGCGGTGGACCAGTTCGTGATGTGCGCCTCGCTCGAGCTGGCCCCGAAGGGCATCCGCATCAACGCCGTCAATCCCGGCGTGACCCGGACGAATCTGCACCGGCGCAGCGGAATGAGCGAGGCGGACTACGCCGCCTTCGTCGAGCGGAGCCGGACCACCCACCCCATCGGCCGCGTCGGGGAGCCCGAGGAGGTGGCCGACATGATCCTGTTTCTGGCCTCAGACCGCGCGAGGATGATCACGGGCAACTGTGTGTTCGTGGACGGGGGCCGGCACAACACCTGCGCGCGCTGAGGGCGGCCCCTCGGGCCTTCACTCCCGCTTCGCTTCCCTTCCTCGTCCTCCCCGCTCCAGCCGGGCCTCGGCCGTCCTTCCAGATGTTGGGCCCCGTCCGTGGCATCTGGTATGACCCATGCAGGAATCCGAGCAGTGCAGCGCCCACGAGGAGGATTCCCGCGATCGCCGAGCAAGCCCCGCGTGCTGGTGGTGGCCCAGCCGGAACAGCCCCGGACCTATTGCACCGTGTCTTTCCGCGTATCTCGAGCCCCCGCGCTATCTCGCTGGCGGCGCGACGTCTCTGTAAGGGATTCCCCGCAAGGGGTCGGTGCCTGAGGGAAGGCGCAGCCAGGTTCCGGGCGTCTACTGCCGATAATTCGACATGAGGCGACAAGAAACGGCATCCGCGTCTGGGCCGGTCACGGCTCCAGCCCCACTCCAGGACCATTTCAGGGAGACATCACCCATGAGTGAACGCACCAGCCTTCCAGCCGCGGCCGCTCGACGCAGCCGGGGAATCTTGCCGGGCACGCTCGCCGCCGTCCTGCTCCTCATGGGGGCCCTCATCTCATTCCTGGCTCAGCCCGCTCAGGCAGCGCCCTTCGCGCTCGGCGACGTGCTGGTCGGCCTCGGCCTTGCCCCCGACGGCGTTCCGCGGGGCGAGGTTCGCCACTACTCCTCCACCGGTACCCCCCGCGGAAGCTTGGTCACGAGCAGCGGAAGCATCGAAGAGACCGGCATGTGCTTTGACGCCGCCGGGAACCTGTACACGACGAATTTCGACGCCCGCTCCATGAGCAAGTTCGAGCCGACGGCTGGCGGTCGCGATGAGGACTTCGCGGGGAGTTTCATCGGCCTCGGCGACCCGTCCGGGGTCACCAGGGGCGCGCCCAGCTCGTGCGTCGTGGACTCCAGCCAGAACCTCTATGTCGGCAACTCGGACGGCGTGGGCTTCTTCTTCGGCAGCGGCGAGCTTCTGAAGCTCGATCTGTCGGGCAGCCTGGTGACCACGTTCGCACCGGCCGAGGAGTTGCCGTTCGGCAGGGGCGCCGCGTGGATCGATCTCCTCCCCGACCAGCAGACCATGCTCTACACGTCCGAGGGGGTCAACATCAAGCGGTTCAACGTAGTCACCCAGGCGCAGGGTCAGGATCTCTGTCCCACGACGGAATGCCTCGATGGCAACGGGCTGCCTGTCAACGGCCCCCTGCGCAGCCTCCGGATTCTTCCCGGCAGTCTTGAGCTCAATGGGAACTCCTATCTGAACCCCGTCCTCGTGGCCGATGGCGATTTCGGCGGTTCCGGCGCGGTACGCCTGTACGACAGTTCGGGGAATTGGCTCAGGGACTACAGCGCCGTGAACAGCTTCGACGGCCTCTTCTATCCGTGGGTGCTGGCTCTGGCCCATGGCGGGACGTCCTTCTGGGTGGCCGACGGCTTCACCGGCGAGGTCTTCAACATCGATCTGGCCACCGGGAACGTGAACGCGTCGCTCACGTTCCAAGGAGGCGATTGCGGTTTCGGTCTCGACCTGTTCTCCCTCTGCGACGTGACCGGTCTCGCCGTCGTGGGGGAGCCGAGAGCGGTGACGAGCACGACCACGACCACCGTGACGGCCACCATCACGGCCGCCGACAAGGTCTACGATGGGAGCACCGCGGCCACGATCACCAGCTGCACGCTGAGCGGCGTCGCGGTCGGCGACAACGTGAGCTGCACGACGAGCGGCGCGGCCTTCGCCACCGCGAGCGCGGGCACTGGCATTCCGGTCTCGGCCCCCGTGAGCCTCGCCGGCGCCCAGGCGAGCAATTACGGCCTGTCCTCGCCCACGGCCACGACGGCGGCCAGTATCACCCCGAGGCCGGCCGCGGTGACGTCGGACCCGGCGAGCAAGATGTACGGCGCGGCGGACCCGCTGCTCACCGGCACGCTCAGCGGCTTCCTCGCCGGAGACGTCGTCACCGCCGCCTACAGCCGCGCCGCGGGCGAGACCGTCCCGGGGGGCCCGTACGCCATCAGTGCGGCGCTGAGCGCGGCGCCGGGCGTGCTCGGCAACTACGCGATCACCTACACCACCGCCGCCTTCACGATCATCCCGGCGCCGGCCGCGGTGACGCCGGACCCGGCGAGCAAGGTGGAGGGCATGCCGGACCCGGCGTTCGCCGGCACCCTCAGTGGCTTCCTTCCCGGAGACGCGGTCACCGCCGCCTACAGCCGCGCCCCGGGCGAGGCCGCCGGCTCGTATCCGATCAGCGCGACGCTCGCCCCGGCGAGCGTGCTCGGCAACTACGTGATCACCTCCAACCCCGCCGCCTTCACGATCATCGCGGCCACGCCAGGCGTCTCCATCACCAAGACGCCGGACAAGGCGACGGCCGCCTTCGGCGAGAGCGTGACCTACACCTACGTCGTCACGAACACGGGCAACGTGGCGCTCACGGCCGTCACCGTGGTGGACGACAACGGCACGCCGAGCTACGCGGCCGACGACTTCACGGTGGGCACGGTGGCCTCGCTCGCCCCCGGCGCCTCCGTGACCCTCGCCCGCACGGCGGTCCCGCCCGCCACGCTGTGCAACCCGGACTCCGGCCGGGCCTGCGGCTCGCTGGTCACCCGGCACGGGGACGACGGGACCACGAGGTTCACGTACCTGCAGTCGCGCGACGACCGCGAGGGTCATGCGGACAGCTCCGGCTGGTGGGGCGGCTGGTCCTACAGCAGCAAGGCGCGCTTCCGCGTGGACGGCCTCGACGGCCTCTCGTCGTACCTGGCCGACGGCACGCCCGGGACCGGCGACGGCTCGACGCACACCAACTCGTTCAGCATCGTCGTGCCACGCTCGCTCGTCGCCAGGAGCGACGGCTCGGTGAAGCCGCCGGCCATCTACCACAAGAAGGGCTGGAACGGCGACTGGACCCGTGACTGGCACGCCGCTCACGGCCGGCCGGATCGGAGCCGCCACTGGGACGCCGACCACGAGGGCTACAACAACGACGACGATTACGACACGAAGCGGCATCCGAAGTTCTGCCCGGCGCCGTCGACCAACACCGCCACGGTGACGGCGGCGGCGGGGAGCGCCGCGGTGACGGCCACGGCCAGCGCGACCGTGCACCTCGTGGCCCCGCCGACGCCGGCCATCTCGATGACCAAGACGGCCGACAGGCAGTCGGTGGTCTTCGGCGAGAGCGTCACCTACACCTACGTCGTCACCAACACGGGCACGGTGACCCTCACGAACGTGAACGTGGTGGACGACAACGGCACGCCACACTATGCCGCGGACGACGTCTCGGTGGGCAGCGTGGCCTCGCTGGCCGCCAGCGCCTCCACGACCTTCACCCGGACGCTCGTGCCACCGGCCAAGATGTGCAGCACCGACAGCTCCGGCAAGACGCGCAGCTGCGGCACCTTCGTCACCGAGCACCGCGAGGACGGCACGACGAAGTTCACGTACCTGCAGTCCAGAGATCGGCGCGACAGCCACCAGGGCAGCGGCGGCTGGTCGGGCGGCCGGGCGTACGCCCACAAGACGAAGTTCCGGGTGGTCGACCGCTACGGCACCTCGTCCCACGACGTGGACGGGACGCTGGGCGAGGGCGATAGCTCGACGCACGCCAACCTCTTCAGCGCCGTCGTGACCACCGCCTACGTCGCCTCCGCCGACGGCACGGTGATGCCGCCCAGGCTCTACCAGAAGAAGGGGTGGAACGGCGACTGGCGCCAGGACTGGGACCTGAGCCACGGCTGGCCGGATCGCAGCCGCCACTGGGATGACGACAAGCCGGGCCACGACAACGATGCCGACTACGACTACGACTCGAGCCCGGAGCAGTGCCCGACCTCCGCCACCAACGTCGCCAGGGTCACGGCGACGGCGGGGGGCATGACCGTGTCGGCGACGGACAAGGAGACGGTCCAGATCCTCGGGCCGCCGCCCCACGCGCCGTACACGACCTACACGCAGAGTGGCTGGGGCGCCAAGCCGAGCGGCAGCAGTGCGGGCAAGCGCCTGGCCGACCACTTCGCCCTCGTGTACCCGAGCGGCGTGGTGATCGGCGGTACCAAGACCATCACGCTCACGAGCGCCGCGGCCGTGGACGCCTTCCTGCCCCAGGCCGGGACGCCGGCCAAGCTCACCCAGGATTACGTCAACCCGACCTCGCCGATCTCGTCTCTGGCGGGCCAGGTGCTGGCGCTCCGGCTCAACGTGGACTTCTCGGCCGCCGGCCTCACCACCATGGGCTTCGCCACCCTCACCGTCGTGGAGGGCGAGCTGGCCGGCATGACGGTGAACGATGTGCTCGCCCTCGGCAACTCCGTCCTCGGGGGCGGGGCCGTCCCGCCGGGCCTGAAGCTCTCCGAGCTCACGCAGGTCATCCGGCTGATCAACTCGAACTTCGATGGTGGCGCGCACGACAACGACTACCTCCAGTAGGCGTGGGCTCCGGGCGGGGGCCTGATGGGCCCTCGCCCGGACGTCTCCCTCCGCCCCCCGCGGGCGGTGCACCCGTCCGCCGCCCTCGGCCCTCGCCGCTCGGGCGAGGGCGTCCGGGTCCGCCGAAATGCCCCGCTGGTTCGCCGAGCGCCTGGCCTGGTACAATCCCGGGCGTCGGGTGCCGGGCGCGGTGTGGTTCCAGGACGGGAGGGCTCTCCATGAGGCAGCGCAAGGCCGTGGCGCGGGTCGCGTCGATCATCGGTGTCATGGTCCTGCTGCTGGGGGTCCGGAGCCAGATCGCTCCGGCCGCCGCCGCCACGAAGATCACGCTCCTCACCCATCCGGTCCTCTACGCGGCCATGGGCAAGGAGACGGGCGTGATCGCCGACTTCAAGAAACGCACCGGCATCGAGGTCGAGGTCGTGACCGGGCCGACGGAGCAGATCCAGGAGAAGGCGCTCGCCGAGTTCGTGGCCGGGTCCGGCCGCTTCGACATCGTCAACCTGATCGACACGATGTACACGAGCGAGATGGTGCAGTTCCTCGAACCCCTGGAGGAGCGGCTCAAGGCGGCCGACGCCGGATATGCCAAGGACGACCTGATCGGATCGCTGGTCGAGTCCCTCCGGCTCGGCGGCCGCCAGGTCGGCATCCCCTTCCGCGTGGGCACCGCGATGCTGTACCACCGCGCCGACCTCTTCCGGCAGAAGGGGCTCCTGCCGCCGAAGAGCTGGGAGGAGTTCATGGCCGCGGCCCGGGCGCTGACCATGGACACCAACAACGACGGCAAGGTCGACGTCTACGGCGTGAGCGTACGGGGCAAGCCCGGCTTCGAGGTGGTGACCGACTTCACGAACTACCTGTACGCCCACGGCGGTCTCGTCCTCAACAAGGACCACACCCGGTGCGCGCTGACCGAGCCGGCCGCGTTGGCCGGGGCGAGGACCTTCGTGGACGTCCACCGCAAGGGCTATGCGAGCCCGGACATGCTGGCCCACGCACGGGATGACCTCATCGGGAATCTCCAGCAAGGACGCGCGGCCATGGGGATCATGTTCTCGCCGTACTGGGGGTTCCTGCAGGACGCCAAGGCCACCCCCCACGTCGGCAAGTTCGGCTGGGGGCTGGTCCCGAGCGCGCCGGGCGTCCCGTCGGGGCGCACGCTGAACAGTCTCTGGTCATTCGCCATCGACCGGAAGAGCCGGAACAAGGACGCCGCGTGGGAGCTGGTGAAGTGGCTCTCGAACCGGGAGAACCAGCTCGAGATGGCGTTCAAGTACAACAACGGCCCGGTGCGCGCCTCCGTCTACGAGAACGCCGAGTACGGGAAGAAGTTCCCGCTCGCCAAGGACTGGCTCAAGGCCATCGGCGCCTCGCTCACCCTGCCGGCGCACAGGAACTGGTTCCGGATGCAGGACATCATCTCCACGGAGGTCATCGCCGCTCTGCGCGGGGGCAAGACGCCGGACGCCGCCATGCAGGGGGCATGCGAGCAGATCGCGCGGCTGCTCCGCTAGCGGCACGCCGCCCGTGAGGGCTCGGCCGTGGCGGCCGCTGGTGCCGTATGTGCTGCTGGCCCCGGTCTACGCCCTGGTGGGCGTCGTCCTCGTCTATCCGGCCGTCCAGAACGTGTGGCTCTCGCTCTGGAGCTGGCGGATCACGGCGCCCACCCGGGCGACCTTCGTCGGCCTGGAGAACTACCAGCGACTCCTGCTGGACGACCCCGAGTTCCTGTCCGTCCTCGGCTTCACCGGCGCTTTCACCGTCTCCACGATCGCGCTGGAGTTCCTGCTGGGCCTCGGGGGCGCGCTCCTCCTCAACGGCCTGCCCCGGGGGCGGCGCGTCGCGACGCCCCTGCTCCTCCTCCCGTACATGGTGCCCGCGGTGGTCGTGGGGCTCGTGTGGCGCCTGCTGTGGACCAAGGAATACGGGCTGGTCAACTTCCTGCTGGGCCTCGGCGGCATTCCCCCGGTGCTCTGGCTCGGAGCGCCCTTCGCCGCGGGCGTGGCCGTCGTCATCTCCGAGGTCTGGCGCTCCACCCCGTTCGTGACCCTGGTCCTGCTGGCCGGACTGGCGTCGCTCCCCGAGGAGCCCTACGAGGCCGCCGAGGTGGACGGCGCCGGGCGCTGGCAGGCCTTCCTGCACATCACCTTGCCGCTGCTCGTGCCCGCGCTCACCGTGGCCCTGCTGTTCCAGACGATCTTCAAGCTCCGCGTCTTCGATCTGATCTTCATCCTGACGGGCGGCGGGCCGGGGATCGCGACCCTGCCGCTCGGCATCCTGGTCTACCGGCAGTACTTCCGCTACTTCGAGGGCGGCTATGCAGCCGCGCTGGCGGTCACGATCCTCGGGATCGGAGCGCTGGTGAGTCTCGCGTACCTCCGGCTCCTGGCCCGACAGGGGGAGCGCTGATGCGACGCGCGGGGCTGGCGGATCGCGCCGCGCGGCTCCTGCTCCTGGCGCTCCTGCTGGTCTTCTCGGCGGCGCCGATCGCCTGGCTCGTCCTCACGTCGTTCAAGAACCGGGTGGACGTGCTGGCCTCCCCGCCCCGGTTCCTCTTCACGCCGCAGGTGGAGTCATACGGGCGGCTCCTCCTGCACCAGGGCAGCACGATCCTCGGCAACCTCCAGAACAGCCTGGCCGTCGCGATGGCGACGACCGCGGTCGTCGTGCTGCTGTCGACGCTCGCCGCCTTTTCCTTCTCCCGCTACGCGTTCCGCGGCCGCGCCGCGCTCTTTCTCGGTCTCCTCGCCACGCGCCTGCTGCCGCCGATCACCACGGTGATCCCGCTCTTCCTCCTCTGGAACCGGTGGAAGCTCGTCGACACGCATCTCGGGCTGATCCTGATATACTCCGGGCTGAACGCGCCGCTGGCCGTCTGGATGATCAAGGCGTTCCTCGACGGCGTGCCGGTGGAGCTCGAGCAGGCGGCCATGATCGACGGGTGCTCGAGGCTCGGCGCCCTCCGGCGCGTGACGCTGCCCCTGGCCGCCCCGGGGCTGGCCGCCACGGCGGTGTTCGTGTTCGTGCTCGCCTGGAACGAGTTCATGTTCGCGTTCATCTTCACGAGCGTGCACGCCAAGACCATGCCGGTGATCATCGCCCAGGGGCTCGGCGAGCTCCAGGTGGAGTGGACCGACATCGCGACGCTGGGCACCGTGGTCATGCTCCCGACCGTGGTCCTCACCTTCCTGGCCCAGAAGCACCTGGTGAAGGGTCTGACGGCGGGGGCGTTGAAGTAGGGCCGCGAGGGACCGACCATGCAGACGATTCGCTACGCGCGAGAGATTCCGGTCACCCGCGAGTGCCAGGTCCTCGTGGTGGGGGGCGGGCCCGCCGGAATCGGGGCGGCGGTGGGCGCGGCGCGGGCTGGCGCCAGGACGATGCTCGTCGAGCGCTACGGGTTCCTGGGTGGCAATGCCACGGCGAGCCTGGTCGGGCCCTTCATGACCTCCTTCAGCGCCGACGGCAAGACGCAGGTGATCCGCGGCGTCTTCGACGAGCTCGTGGGGCGGATGGAGAAGATAGGCGGCGCCATCCATCCCTCCAAGGTCCCGGCGGGCGTGGCCCGGTCGGCCTACATGAAGCACGGCCACATCGGCGTGACCCCCTTCGACCCCGAGGCGATGAAGCTCGTGTCGGCGGAGCTCTGCCTCGAGGCCGGCGTGGAGCTGATGCTCCACACGATCTTCATCGACCCCATCGTGGAGGCGAGCGCGGTGCGCGGGGCCATCCTGCACAACAAGGGCGGACTCCAGGCCGTGCTGGCGACGATCACGGTGGACTGCTCGGCCGACGCGGATGTCGCCGCGCGGGCCGGCGTCCCGTGCAGGCAAGGCCGCGAGTCGGACGGCCTGACCCAGCCCATGACCATGTTCTTCCGGGTGGGCAACGTCGACCGCGCGTCCGTGGACGCCTACTTCCGCGCGCACCCGGAGGAGATCGAGCGCCGGATGGCGTTCGCGAGCTGCATCACGGCAGCCCAGGCCGCCGGCGACTACACCATCCCCCGCGAGCGTCTGAGCATGTACGAGAGCCCCCAGGAGGGGGTCTGGCGCGTGAACGTCAGCCGCATCCTGGGCATGGACGGCACCAGGGCGGAAGACCTGACCCGGGCGGAGGTCGAGGGGCGGCGGCAGGTCATGGAGATCCTCGCGTTCCTCAGGAAGTATGTGCCGGGCTTCGAGCGCTGTACGCTCGTCGACACGGCGGCCCAGGTGGGTGTGCGTGAGACCCGGCGGATCGAGGGCGAGTACACGCTCACCCGGGAAGACCTCGTGAGCGGGCGCGACTTCGAGGACACCATCGCCTGCGCGGCCTATCCGATCGACGTGCACGACCCCACGGGGTCCGGGGGCGGCGTGTCGAACCTGGGCGAGACCGCGAACGTGTACCGGATCCCTTATCGCTGCCTGGTCCCGAAGGGCGTGGAGCAGCTCCTCGTGGCCGGGCGCTGCGTCTCGGCAACGCATGAGGCACTCGGCGCGATCCGCGTGATGCCGCCCTCCTTCGCCATGGGCGAGGCGGCGGGAACGGCCGCGGCCATCGCCTCGGCGGAGGGTCTCTCGCCCCGTCGCGTGCCGGTGGACTGGGTCCGGGAGGCCCTCATCCTGCGCGGGGCGTATCTCGGCCCTCGCGCGTGACGGGCGTCGCCCCTGTCGCCGGCTCGCCCACTTGATATTCCCGCTGGCTCGATCTACCGTGGTCCCGCCGCCGCGCAACGCGGCGGGGCGGGATGCCGGCGTCAGCCGGTGACGGAGGACAAAGCGACATGACGACGGGAGCGGGCCTCTCGCTGGACTCGAAGTACCGGGCCGAGTCCGGCCGCATCTTCCTGTCCGGCATCCAGGCGCTGGTGCGGCTGCCGATGGACCAGCACCGCGCCGACCGGCGGCGCGGGCTCCGCACGGCCACCGTCATCTCCGGGTATCCTGGCTCTCCCCTCGGCGGCTTCGATCTCAACCTGCAGCGGAATGCCGCGCTCCTGGCCGAGCACGACATCCGCTTCATTCCGGGCCTCAACGAGGAGCTGGGCGCCACGGTAGTCTTCGGCGGCCAGCTCGCGGGGGAGTTCCCGAAGCCCAGGTACGACGGGGTGCTGGGCATGTGGTACGGCAAGGCCCCCGGCGTGGACCGCACCGGCGATCTCTTCCGGCACGCGAACTTCGCCGGCGTGGGGCCCCACGGCGGCGTGCTGGCCATCGCCGGGGATGATCCGGTGGCGAAGTCCAGCACCTTCCCCACGGCCTCGGAGCTGGCCTTCTACGATCTGGGCTTCCCGGTGCTCTTCCCGGGCAATGTCCAGGAGGTCCTCGATCTCGGGCGGCTCGGCTTCGAGCTCTCGCGCTACTCCGGCTGCTGGGTCGGGTTCAAGATCGTCACCAACGTCTCCGACGAGGTCGGCACGGCCGAGGTCGCCCCGGAGCGGATCGCCATCGCCGATCCCGGCTTCGAGTACGAGGGTAAGCCGTGGCAGGCGACGCATGGCATGGTGCGGTTCCCGCCCTGGGGCCTCGAGATGGAGCGCGAGCTGTTCTCCGGTCGCCTCGAGGCGGCCAGGGCCTTCGCTGCCGCGAATCGCATCAACCGGATCGCGGTGGACGGGCCCGGCGCGTGGCTCGGCATCGCCGCTGCGGGCAAGACCTACCACGACGTGCGCGAGGCCCTGGGCGCGCTCGGGCTCGACGACGAGGCGCTGCGCCGCCACGGCGTCCGTCTCCTCCACGTCCGCATGCCGTTCCCGCTCGGGCCCGGACTCGTCCGCGAGTTCGCGCGGGGGCTCGAGGAGCTGCTGGTCATCGAGGAGAAGCGGAGCTTCGTCGAGCTGCAGATGAGAGAGATCCTGATCGACGAGGCCCGGCACCCGCAGGTGACGGGCAAGCGCGACGAGGAGGGCCGCGTTCTCGTGCCGGCGGACGGCGAGCTGGACGCCGACCGGGTCGCGCTCATCCTCGCCCGGCGTCTCGAACGGCGGATCCCGCTCCCCTCCATCGCCGCCCATGCGGCGCTCCTCGAGGCGCTGCGCGACCGCCAGCCGCCGATCACCCTCAGGCGCCAGGCCTGGTTCTGCTCGGGCTGCCCTCACAATCGGTCGACGCTGGTGCCCGAGGGGTCGCTCGCGGGCGGCGGCATCGGCTGTCACTCGATGGCCTTGACCATGGACCGGAACAATGTCGGGCTCACCGCCATGGGCGGCGAGGGCGTCCACTGGGTCGGCGCCGCGCCCTTCACGAAGACGCCGCACTTCTTCCAGAACCTCGGCGACGGCACCTTCTGCCACTCGGGCTCGCTCGCGATCCGCCAGGCCGTCGCGGCGGGGACCAACATCACGTTCAAGATCCTCTACAACGCCACGGTGGCCATGACGGGCGGCCAGGCCGCCGCGGGGGCACGCGCCGTGCCCGACCTCACGCGCTTGCTCGAGGCCGAGGGAGTGGGGCGGATCCTCGTCCTCGCCGACGATCCGGCCAAGTACCCGCGCGGCGCCCGCTGGGCTCCCGGAGTCGAGGTCTGGCCCCGCGACCATCTCGACGAGGCGCAGCGCCTCCTGCGCGACACGGCCGGCGTCACGGTCCTGATCTACGACCAGCACTGCGCGACGGAGCGGCGGCGGCTGCGCAAGCGCGGCCGCCTTCCCGCTCCCGAGCGCCGCGTGGTGATCAACGAGGCGGTCTGCGAAGGGTGCGGGGACTGTGGCGCCAGGTCCAACTGCGTGTCGGTGCAGCCCGTCGAGACCCCGCTCGGCCGGAAGACCCAGATCCACCAGCCCTCGTGCAACACCGATCTCACCTGCCTGGAGGGCGAGTGCCCATCCTTCGTCACCTTCGCGCCTCGCGACGGAGGCGCCCGGGGGCGCCGGCGCGCCGCCACCGTGGAGGCCGACCTCCCCGACCCCGTGGTCCGCGTTCCCCGCGACTGCCACGTGGTCATGACGGGCATCGGCGGCACCGGTGTCGTCACGGTCAACCAGATCCTCGGCACCGCCGCGCTCCTGGATGGGCGCCACGTGCGCGGTCTGGATCAGACCGGGCTCGCCCAGAAGGGCGGGCCCGTCGTCTCCCACCTCAAGATCTCGGAGGCCCCGCCCGACTTCTCCAACAAGGTCGCGCTGGGGAGCGCCGACTGCTACCTCGGGCTCGACGTCCTCGTGGCGACCGCCCCCACGAACCTCGATCGCGCGGCGCCGGAGCGGACGGTGGCCGTTCTCTCGACGAGCGCGGTGCCCACCGGGCCGATGGTCGCCTCGCCCGACGCAGGCTTCCCCGACCGGGGCGATCTCCTCGCCGCCGTCACCCGCGTCACCCGCAAGGACGGCAACGTGGCGCTGGACGCGGTGGCCCTCGCCGAGGCGCTGTTCGACGACAACCTCATGGCCAACCCGATCATGCTGGGCGCCGCCTACCAGGCGGGCGCCATCCCCGTCTCCGCTGCGTCCATCGAGGCCGCCATCGCGCTCAACGGCGTCGCCGTGGAGGCCAACACGCAGGCCTTCCGGGCGGGGCGTCGCGCCGTGGCCGATCCGTCATGGGCGGCCACGCTCCCGCACCCACACCTGGGGGAGGCCCCGCTGGCACCCGCGCTCGCGGGCGATGCCCTCCGCCTCGTGGACTCTTCCGGCACCACCGGCGAGCTGCGGCAGGTCCTCGCCTTCCGGGTGCCTGAGCTGATCGCCTACCAGGATGTCCCGTACGCGGAGGCCTATGCCGGCTTCGTGGCGCGCGTGGCCGCGGCCGAGCAGGCGGCCCTCCCGGGCGAGACGCGCCTCGCCGAGGCCGTCGCGCGACACCTGTTCCGGCTGATGGCCTACAAGGACGAGTACGAGGTGGCCCGGCTCCACCTGGCAGGAGACCTCGCGCGGCGGATCGAGGGCGAGTACCCGCAGGCCGCCGGGTTCCGCTACCACCTCCAGCCGCCGCTGCTGCGTGCGCTCGGCCTCCGGCGCAAGGTCGCGGTGGGGCGCTGGATCGAACCCTTCTTCCGCCTCCTCGTCCGCCTGCGCCGCCTGCGCGGCACCGCGCTCGATCCCTTCGGCTACGCCTCCGTGCGGCGGGTGGAGCGGGCGCTCATCGCCGAGTACCGGGCGCTCGTGGAGGCGGCGCTCGCCACGCTCTCGCCCGTGACCCACGAGCGCGCCGTGGAGCTGGCGGGCCTGCCCGACCTGATCCGCGGCTACGAGGACGTCAAGCTCCGCAACGTGGCCCGCTTCAGGGAGGAAGTGCAGCGGCTGGCAGTCGCGCCGCAACGCCCAGCGCGACGCTGACGCCCAGCCCCGATGCGCGGGACATCGGCAGCGAGCGGGGTCAGGTCTTGCAATCATACATCGCCGATCAGAGCCAGCCGCGAGGAACATCTGCCGAGCCCTCATGTCGGATTGCAAGACCTGACCCCAATGCGAGAGCTCTGGCCCCTCGAGCGCGGCGTGGTCTTCCTGAACCACGGCTCGTTCGGCGCCTGCCCCACCGAGGTCCTCCGGCACCAGGCGGCGCTCCGCGACGAGATGGAAGCCGCGCCCGTCCGCTTCCTCTCGCGCGAGCTGGACGATCGTCTCGCCGGGGCGCGGCAGGCGCTCGCCGCTTTCGTGGGCGCCGATGCCGACGACCTGGCCTTCGTCGCCAACGCCACGGGCGGCGTGAACACCGTGCTCCGGTCGCTCCGCTTCTCGCCCGGGGACGAGCTGCTCACCACCGACCACGCCTACAACGCCTGCCGGAACGCCCTCGACTTCGCCGCCGGTCGGGCCGGCGCCCGGGTGGTGGTGGCGGCGATCCCGTTCCCGCTCGCCGCGCCGGAGGCGGTCGTGGAGGCCGTGCTGGCGCGGATCACGCCGCGGACGCGCCTGGCCCTCGTCGATCACGTCACGAGCCCGACCGGCCTCGTCTTGCCCCTCGAGCGCCTGGTCGCCGCGCTCGCTGGGCGCGGGGTGGAGGTGCTGGTGGACGGGGCGCATGCCCCCGGCATGGTCCCGCTGGATCTCGGAGCTCTCGGCGCGACCTACTACAGCGGCAACTGCCACAAGTGGCTCTGCGCGCCGAAGGGCTCGGCCTTCCTCTGGGTGCGGCGCGATCGCCAGCCCGACATCCGCCCGCTCACCATCAGCCACGGGGCCAGCGCCACGCGGCCGGGGCGCTCGCGCTTCCGCCTGGAGTTCGACTGGACGGGGACGGACGATCCCACCGCGTGGCTCGCGGTGCCGCGAGCCATCGAGTACCTGGGCTCGCTGCTCCCGGGGGGCTGGCCCGCGCTCATGGCGCGAAACCGCGCGCTAGCGCTGGAGGCGCGGCGCCTCCTCTGCGCCGCGGTCGGCTCCGCGCCCCCCTGCCCCGACGAGATGGCGGGCGCGCTCGCCAGCATCATCCTGCCCGACGGCCCCACGACCGAGATCGGCTGGCGCCGTCCCGATCCTCTCCAGCGGCGGCTCTACGAGGGCTGGGGCATCGAGGTCCCGGTGATGAGCTGGCCCGCCGCGCCCCGCCGTCTCGTGCGCATCTCGGCGCAGCTCTACAACGGCCTTGCCGACTTCGAGCGGCTCGCCGAGGCCCTCCGCCGCGAGCTGGCCGCCGAGCGCGACGAGCGCGCCTCGCCGGGGAGAGGCTGAGCGCGGCGGCCGCCGGGCGGCTCAGCCGTAGACGAGCGAGATCGTCTCGGCCACCATGGCCGGGCGGGCGGTGCCCTCCACCTCCATCGTCAACTCGAGGATCATCCGCACCGCGCCGTCGGCCGTCGGCTCGGCCGCCAGGAGCTTGCCGCGCAGCCGCACGCGCGAGCCCGAGGGCACCGGGGCCGGGAAGCGCACCTTGTTGCAGCCGTAGTTGATGCCCCGGCGCCTCCCCGTCACCTCGATCAGCTGGGGCCGGAGGCGCGGGATCAGCGAGAGCGTGAGGTAGCCGTGGGCGATGGTCTTGCCCCCGGGCATCTCCCGCCTGGCCCGCTCCACGTCCACGTGGATCCACTGGTGGTCGCCCGTGGCCTCGGCGAAGCGGTCGATCATCTCCTGGGTCACGGTGAGCCACTCCGACTGGCCCAGCTCCTGCCCCACATGCGCGATGAGGTCCTACGGCGTCGCGAGAGCAAGCATCGTTTCCTCCGATCGGGTGGGATGGCCTCCGCGGGCCATTATCGCCGGAGTCGGTCGCCGGGCGCACGCTTCGCCGGCCCTGACTCGACCCAGGCGTCCGCGCCCCTGTCCTCGGCGCATCCCGCTGTCGGCACCATGGTCGTGAGGCAGCCGGCTGATGTCTTCGGGGGGCCCAGGAGCGCGACCGTGGAGCGGGGTCGGCCGAGGTCACCCTGAGGCGGCTCGGATCTCCGGGATGGACCTCGGGGGCCCCGCTGCCCCTGAAGCAAACACCTCATTGTGCTGGCCTGACCTTCAGGCCTAGATGTGAGAGGCCCGGTCGGCGGGGCAAGGCCAGGGCAACCGCGAGGAGACAGGATGGCGCAGAGGACTGTGGAGGCGCAGCGGGGAGGACCGCGGGATCTCCAGGCCCGCGTGCTGGAGACCGGCCTCTGCACCGCCTGCGGGGCCTGTCTCGGTCACTGCCCGTATCTGAAGACGCTCGGGGAGCGCGTGGCCTTCATCCACCCCTGCCCGCTCCCGGAGGGGCGCTGCTTCGAGGTCTGCCCCCGCGCCGCGCTGGACCCGGACCGGCTGGACGCGCAGCTGGCCGGCGCGGGGCCGGCCGACCCGCTCCTGGGCCCGCACCTGGCGCTCCACTTCGCCCGCGCGCTCGACCCCGAGGTGAAGCGGCGCGGCCAGTACGGCGGCGTGACGACGGCGCTCACCCTCTTCGCGCTGGGCGCGGGGGCCGCGGAGGCCGCGCTCCTCACCGGCGGCAGCCCCACCGCCGCGCCCCATCCCGTCGTGGCCCGCGACCGCGCGACCGCGCTCGCCGCGGCGGGCACCAAGTACTCCGCCTGCGCGACGCTGGCACCGCTGGCGCCGCTGCTCCGGGAGGGCAGCGCCCCCCTCGCGGTGGTGGGCCGGCCATGCCAGGTCGCCGCGCTCCGCAAGCTCGAGGCGCGCGGGGAGGGCGGCCACCGTCTTGCGCTCGTCATCGGCGTCTTCTGCTTCTGGGCGCTGACGCCGCCCTTCTACCGCTTCCTCGCCTCGCGGGCGGATCTCGCGCCCGCCACGAAGATGGACATCCCCAAGGAGGGCGGCGTGGTCTTCTCCGTGAACGGCGGCGCCGTCCGCATCCCCCTCGACCAGGTGCGCCCGTTCATCCGGCCGGCCTGCCAGTCCTGCTTCGACCCCACCGCCGAGTGGGCGGATCTCGCGGTGGGCTCCACCGAGTACGATCCGGACTGGAACACGCTCGTGGTGCGGACGGCGCGCGGCCAGGCGCTCGTGGACGGGGCGGTGGCGGCCGGCGCGCTCGAGGTCACGCCGTATCCGGCCGAACGGATCCCGATCCTGCGCGCGGCCGTGCGCGGCAAGAAGATCAGAGTGCTCGCGGCGCTCGAGGCCGGACGCGCCGAGGCCGCGTATCTCGAGATCTCCCCCGAGCGCCGCGCCGCGCTCCAGCCCGAGGCGGAGGGCGGAGCATGAGCCTTCAGGCCCTCCGCACGGCCGGCCCCGGCCGCACCGTCGTCCTGAGCGGCAACGAGGCCATCGCGCGCGGCGCCATGGAGGCCGGGCTCGCCTACGCGGCGGCCTATCCGGGCTCGCCCTCCTCGGAGGTCCTGGCGAGCCTGGCCGCGATGGCCCGCGAGCGGGGCTTCCACGCCGAGTGGTCCACCAACGAGAAGGTGGCCATGGAGGGCGCGGCCGCCGCCTCGTTCGCCGGGCTCCGCTCCATCACGATCATGAAGGCTGACGGGCTCAACGTCGCCATGGACTTCCTCACCAGCCTCGCCTACTCGGGCACGCGCGGCGGCATGGTCGTGGTGGTGTCGGACGACCCCGGGGCCCACTCGAGCACCAAGGAAGAGGACACCCGCTATCTCGTGCGCGCCAGCCACCTGCCGCTCGTCGAGCCGGCCACGGTAGACGAGGCCAAGGAGATGACGCGCTGGGCCTTCGAGCTGTCGGAGGAGGTGGGCCTGCCCGTGATGCTCCGGAGCGTGACGCGCATCGCGCATGCCCGGGGCAGCGTGGATCTGGGCGCGCTCCAGGCCCCGCCGCGGACGGCGCGCTACGATCCCGGCGCCCGCTACTTCACCACGAGCGCGCTTCACCCGCTGCTCCACCAGCGCGCCGAGAGCGCCCGCGAGCGCTTCGAGACCTCGCCCTTCAACAGCTATCAGGGCCCTGCCGACGCGCGCCGGCTCGTGATCGTGACGGGGCCGGGCTTCACGTACGCCGTCGAGGCCGTGGAGCTCCTGGGCGTCTCGGGTGAGGTCGGGGTGCTCAAGCTCGCGACGACGTGGCCCTTGCCCGAGCGGTTGCTCCTCTCTCATCTCGGGCACGCCCGCGAGGTGCTCTTCCTCGAGGAGATCGAGCCCTTCATGGAGACCGAGGTGAAGGCGCTCTGGGCGCAGCACGCCGCCTCCCTCGGCGCCATCGCCTTCCTGGGCAAGGCCTCGGGGCATGTGGCCGGCGCCGCGGGCCCGGCCATCGGCGAGCTGACGCCCGAGATCGTGATTCAAGCCGTCTCGGCGCTGGCGGGGCGCCCCTTCGAGCCCCGGGCGCCGGAGTTCCGCCGGAAGGTCGAGGAGACACGGCTGCCCGAGCTGCCGGCGCGCGCGCTGGCCTTCTGCGCGGGCTGCCCGCACCGCGCCTCGTACTGGGCCATCAAGGCCGCGCTGGAGCTCGACGGCCGCGACGGCGTGGTCCTCGGCGACATCGGCTGCTACACGCTTGGCTCCATGCAGACGGGGTACTTCACCGTCAAGACCGTGCACGCCATGGGCTCGTCGGTGGGGCTCGCCTCCGGCTTCGGAAAGCTGAGCGGCTTCGGCTTCGAGCAGCCGGTGGTGGCCGTGGTGGGCGACTCGACCTTCTATCACGCGGTGGTGCCGGCCCTCGTCAACGCCCGTTACAACGACTCCCGCCTGCTCCTCGCGGTGCTGGACAACTCGACGACGGCGATGACCGGGCATCAGCCGCATCCGGGGACAGGCCGGTCGGCCACGGGCGAGCCGGCGCCGCCGCTGCCCATCGAGAGCGTGGCCCGGTCGCTGGGGCTCGCGGTGGAGATCCAGGATCCGCTCCGGACCGAGGAGACCGTCGAGAGCGTCTACCGCCTGCTCCAGACCGACGGGGCGAAGGTCCTGATCCTCCGCAGCCCCTGCGCGCTCCTGCCCTGGGTGAAGCGGAGCCGCCGCGCCATGGTGGATCCCGAACGGTGCATCGGCGAGGCCTGCGGCTGCGCCCGACTCTGCAACCGCGTCTTCTCCTGCCCCGCGCTGGTCTGGGACAGCGCGCGCGGGCGGGCGCGCGTGGACGAGGTCCTCTGCGCCGGCTGCGGCGTCTGCGTGGATCTCTGCCCGCGCGAGGCCATCCGGCTCGACGCCGTCGCCTGAGGGAAAGGACGGAGGCATGCGGATCGACCCCCGGAAATGCGTGGCCTGCGGCAACTGCGTGGCGGTGTGCCCCATGGGCGCCATCGCCATCGACCCCGTGAGCCATCGGGCCGTCGTGGACGCGGACGAGTGCGTGGAGTGCTACAGCTGCTATCGCGGGATGTCGCGGGAGCATCTTCCCCCCGCCGTGGTGCGCGCCATCAGGGGCATCGCGCGCCTCGCCCGCTTCCGCTTCGACCCGGAGCCCGACGTCTGCCCCACGGGCGCCTTCACCGAGACGGAGCTCTCCTGGCCGCGCACGCTCCGCCGGGCCTTCTCGGACCCTGTCGTCCCCCACGAGTCCACGGGCCTCGCCGGCCGCGGCACCGAGGAGGTCAAGACCAACGACGTCACCGGCCGCGTGAGGCGCGGCGAGGCGGGCTTCACGGTGGAGTTCGGGCGGCCGGGCATCGGCGCGCGCTTCCGGGACATCGACCGCGTGACGCGCGCGCTGGCTGCCGCCGGGGCCCGTTTCGAGCAGGCCAATCCGGTCACCTCCCTGATGAGCGACCCCGCCGCCGGGCGGATCCGGGAGGACATCCTCGGCGAGAAGGTACTCTCGGCCATCGTGGAGCTGAAGACGCCGATGGCCAGCGTGCCGGAGATCCTGCGCGCTCTCCGCGCGGTCGCCGGCGGGGTGGAGACCGTGATCTGTCTCGGTGTTTCCGCGCGCTGCGACGCCGGCGGCGACACGGAGCTGGCCGAGGTGCTGCGGGCCGAGGGCTTCGCCTTCTGGCGCGGGAAGACCAATCTCGGCCTCGGGCGCCCGCTCTGGGGGGATGCGGCATGACCAACACGCTCCACCGCTACGGCAGCCCCGAGAGCCTCCGCGACGACTACGTCGTCTTCGCGATGTCGACCAGGGCCAATGCCGAGGGCTGCGTGCCCAGGCTCCGGGCCTTCCTCGAGATCGCGCAGAAGCACGGGCCCGTGAACCTCGGCACCGGGAAGCAGGGGGGCTTCCACCGGCCGTCGCCCCACCTCACGCCCCTGGTCCACTGGCGGCGGGACGGCGGGCTCACCGCCGCCGAGGTCATCGCGGGCGTGGACGCCCCGACCGTGGTCTGCGCCGTCTTCGAGGAGCTGGACCGCGTGCGCGCGTTCCTCGCCGAGCTACGCGAAAGGGACCTGGGCCTCTCCGTCAACGTCAGCGGGCTCACCGACGAGGCGCGGCGCGCCGCGGCGGCCGCCGGCCTGGTGCGCCACAGCGTGGAGTTCTCGCTGGGATTCTGCCTCGGGCAGACCGACCGGATGCCCGACCGCCGGACGCTCGAGCTGGCGACCATGTGCGGGCACGGCATGATCTCCTTCGGCCTCGTGGACAAGCTCGTTCTCCTCGTCAAGGAGGGGCGCCGGACGCCGGCGGAGGCCAGCCGCTGCCTGGCGCGCTTCTGCTCCTGCGGGGTGTTCAACCTGGCGCGGGCCGAGCGGCTCCTCGAGGCTGCGCGCGCGGGACGATGAGCGCGCTCCGGTCGATCAACGTCGTCATCGCCGGCGTCGGGGGCCAGGGCAATGTCGTGGCCTCGGAGCTCCTGGCCTCGGCGCTGTCGGGCCACGGCTATCGCGTCAGCGTCGGCGAGACCTTCGGGGCCTCGCAGCGGGGCGGCTCGGTGATGAGCCACGTGCGCGCGGCCCGGGACGCCACGCCGGGGCCGCTGGTCCCGAAGGGGCTGGTGGACGTCATCGTCGCCTTCGAGCCGCTCGAGGCGCTCCGGATCCTCGCCGACTACGGCCGGGAGACGACGCGCGTGCTGGTCAACCCGCGTCCCGTCTACCCGCTGGCGGTCCAGGTCGGCGAGGCGAGGTACCCGGAGCCGGCCGAGCTCCTCGCCGCCCTCCGCCGGCTCGCCGCGGAGGTGCTCGTCGTCGAGAGCACCGAGCTGGCCCGCCAGGCGGGAGACATGCGGGCCCAGAACCTGGCCCTCCTCGGGGCGCTGGCCGGCTCGGGCTGGCTCCCGGTGGAGGCCGAGACCCTCGAGGCGCTCCTCGCCGAGCGCTTCCTCGACGAGGTCCTCCGCCTCAACCGTGCCGCCTTCCGCCTGGGCCTCGAAGCCGCGCGCGCCCTCGTCGCCCCCCGCTGAGCGGGAAGCGGTCCCGGCGCGATTGCGATCGGGCGATCGGCTGCGGGATGCCCTCGACCCGCGCGTGGGGTGACGGCCCGTCCCCCGGCGCCCCGCTCGGCTCCGTCGTCGGGAGCGCCAGGTACGACCGAGACCGTCGCTTGACCACGATCCCAACGGGGGCGCACCATGACTCGGGGCCCGCGGGCGAAGGCCCGGACGGCCCGACACGGCATCAGGAGAGAGATCATGGTCGAGCTCACGGCAGAACAGGAGGCGATCCGGCAGACCGTGAACAGGATCTGCCGCGAGCACCTCGCTCCCAGGGCCGCGGACATGGACAGGACCGGCGAGTTCCCCTGGGACATCCTCGCGGAGTTCGCGAACGCGGGCCTCACCAGCATGTTCTTCCCGGTGGAGTACGGAGGGCTGGGCAAGGACCTCGTCACCAGCACGATGGTGGTCGAGGAGATCTCGAAGTTCAACACGGCCACCGCCCACACCTTCACCGGCATCGCGAGCAGCCGGCTCCCCCTCCTGATCGCGGGGAGCGAGGAGCAGAAGCGACGCTACATGCCCAGGCTCATCCGCGAGACGGGGATCACCTGCCTGTCCATCACCGAGCCGAATGCGGGCTCCGACGTGGCAGGGATGGAGACGCGCGCGGAGCGGGACGGCGACAGCTACGTCCTGAACGGGCGCAAATGCTTCGCGACGAACGGCTCGGTGGCGGCGCTGTACTTCATCTTCGCGGTGACCCAGCCGGGGGCCGGGGCGCGCGGGATCTCCTGCTTCCTCGTGGAACGCGGAACGCCGGGCCTGACGTCCGGCCGGATCGAGGACAAGGTGGGGCTCAGGGCCTCGAACGTCTCCGAGCTGATCCTCGAGGACGTGCGCGTTCCCGCGGCGAACCGGATCGGCGCCGAGGGGGAAGGGTTCCGGATCTGCATGCTCGCCCTCGACAAGGCCCGGCTCGACGCCGCGGCCCTGGGCGTGGGGCTCGCCCAGGGCGCCCTCGACTACGCGGTCCGGTACGCCAAGTCTCGCGTGCAGTTCAACCAGCCGGTGGCCGACTTCCAGGGGATGCAGTTCCTCTTCGCCGATATGGCCACGAGCCTGGCAGCCGCCCGCGCGCTCACGTACCAGGCCGCGCGGCGGATGGAGCACGGGGACCCCGCCACCAGTCACTTCTGCGCCATGGCAAAGCTCTTCGCCTCGGACATGGCCATGAAGGTCACCGTGGACGCCGTCCAGGCGCTGGGCGGATACGGCGTGGTGAGAGATCATCCCGTGGAGCGGATGATGCGGGACGCGAAGATCCTCCAGATCTTCGACGGCACGAACCAGATCCAGCGGGTGATCATCGCGCGGGGCCTCCTCCGGTGAGGCGGCAGGGCTGGTGTTCAACTTCGCGAAGCACCGGCGCTGGAGCGCCAGCTCACTTTGCCTGCGACGTGTAGAATTGCACGAGCCCCAGGATGTCCTGCCAGACCAGCCGGCCGATCGGGCCCGAGCTGTATTGCGCCACCACGATGGTCTTGTCCGGCTTCACGACGAAGCCCGTGGACTGGAGAATCCCACGCCGCTCCTCGTAGAAGGCGCCCAGGGCGGCCGCGGTGTCCCGGACGGGCAGCCCGTAGCCGACGGGGAACGTGAGCGAGTGCTCGGCGACCGTCTCCTTGGCCTTCTCCAGGGGATCCGTGGAGGCGGCGACCACCGTGATCCCCGCCTCCTGGAGCTTGGCCTGGGCCCGCTCGAAAGCAGCCAACTGCTGCTTGCAGTACGGTCACCAGTGGGCGCGGTAGAGCAAGAGCACGCCCCAGCCCTCGCCGAAGCGGTCGGGTACCGTGATGCGCCCGTGCGCCACCGTCTCCATCGCCACCGTGGGGAGTCTCTCGCCGCTGTCCAGGAGCCTCGTGTCTGCTCTCGTCATTGTCCGCTCCTTCCTTCCCGGGTCACTGCCCGGGCCAACTGCCTGCGCATCAGCGAGCGCTTGCGGGCGGCTCTGCGCGCCCGCGCTACCCGGTCGACCGCGGATCGAAGTCCGGCTGGAGCTGGAGGGTATCAGCGATCTTGGTCACCGTATTGAAGAGCTGAACGACCTCGATGGCTTCGGTCAGCGCGCGGTCAGACAGCCCAAGCCGACGCGCTTCACGAAGGTGAAAGTCGACACCATAGTCCGACTTGCCGGTCATCGAGGCCGCCAGCGCGAGGACCTCCTTCATGCGACGGTCGAGGGCCCGGTCCGCGAAGGCCTCCCGCGTCGCGGCCCAGTACCCCTGGAGGAATCCGACGTCGCGCCCCATCCACCGGAACACCGCCGGGGGTCGATCCACGGCATAGAAGCCGACGATGTCATCGAACACCATCTTGAGCTCGGGAGAGGCGTCGGCTGGATCGGGGAGCGGGAGAACTGGCTGCCGTGCCGACGGAGAGAACTCCAGCGGGAGGCGGAGGCCATCGGCGACCGCGTTGAGCGCGTGGGTCACGCCGGCCACGTAGGCCACCTCGTACCAGATCCGATCGTCGGCCAGCCCTTGCAGCTTCCCGGCTGCGCTGTGTGCGACCAGTCAATACTCGCACACGTTGATGGCGCTCACCATGCTGGCGATGAGCTCCTTCTGGGCGCGCGTCAGAGCGCCATCGGCCATCGCGCGTCGGGAGGCGCGCCCGTAGGGCCGACCGAACTCGGGAACGGTCAGCAGCACACGGCTCATCTTGGGGACGAAGTCGATCTTGAACCACGCCTTCGTACCCTCGAAGACTTTCTGATCCTCCGCTGCCAGGTCGTGCGCTTCGGGGACTCGGACGATCTCCATGACATGCTCCTTGAAGGCTAGTCCTCGAGTTGGTCGAGGCTGCTGACGACGGCATCGGCGGCCACACCGAGTTCTTCCGCTGGTGCGCTCAGCCGATTACACCAGGCCACTCGGTAGCCGAACGCTTTCGCACCGACGACGTCCCAGGCGTTGGAAGACACGAACAAGAGCGCGCTCGCCGGAATGCTCAACGTCTCAGGCCCGAGCGCGTAGACTCGCGGCGACGGCTTGTAGGTCTTAACCTGGTCGACCGAGATGATGTGCTCCAGGCAATGGCCGAGCCCGCTCGACGCGACGGCCGCCGCGAGCATCCTCGGCGACCCGTTGGAGAGGATCGCGCGCGGCCGGCCCTCGAGACGCTCCAGTGCGGCCTTGACTTCGGGGAAGCACGCCAGGCTCAGATACGCCTCGATGAGCCGGCAGATCTGCGCTTCGCTCGTGGTGAGGCGAAGGCGGCGGATCGCGTACCGGAGGGCGGACTCGGTGACGGCCCAGAAGTCCTCGTAGCGGCCCATGAGCGCCCGGAGCCAGGTGTATTCGAGTTGCTTCTGGCGCCAGGTTGCCGACAGAGCCACCGGGTCGTCCGTCACCTCTCGTGCCGCATCGACCACCGAATGGACGTCGAACAGGGTCCCGTAGGCGTCGAACACGTACCCCCGGACGCGCGTTCCCATGAGACCGCCCTCGCTCCGAATCGTTGGTAGGTGTGACGACTGTGTTACGTGACGAGTTGGATCGCCTTCCGCCCGAGGCGCGTGATCAGCGCAGGATCGTTCTCGGCCGTTGCCACGAGTAAGATGCCTTCCATGTACGCCACGAGCGCCTGGGCGTTCATGGCCGGATCGATGCCGGGAAGATCGCCGGCCGCGATTGCCTCTCTGAGCGCTCCCTCGAAGTAGGATGCGATCGCTTGAAAGATCTGGCGCAGCTTCCGGCGGATCCGTTCATCCTGGCTGCTCATCTCTCCGGACAGGTTCCCGAACGGGCAACCCCGGACCTGCCCGGTCCGTTTTTTCGTCGCCGCCTGCACCTTGGCGAGCAGATCGAAGAACCGCCCGAGTCGCTGGATCGGAGGCAGATCGTCTCGGAAGGCTGGTTCCAGCACCAGTTCCGTGGTCTTCCGCCAGTGCCAGTCCAGCGCGGCGAGCGTGAGCGCATGTTTGGAGCGAAAGAAGTGGTAGAAGCTTCCTTTCTTGACCCCTGCTCGTTGGCACAGTGCCTCGACGCCCACGCTCGCGTAGCCCCGGGCATGCAGCAGGTCGGCGGCAGTCGCCACCAGCCTTTCGTTGGCGTCGCTCGTCCGTCCCATATAGATGACCAGTCAAGTATAGTCGGCCTCACCGGATTGTCAACTCCTTCTATGCGCGCAGCTACAGTAAGACCATGCCGGTCAGCATCATCATTCCCACGCTGAACGAAGAGGCGGAGCTCCCGGGCTTGCTCGGCTCGCTCGGGATGCTGAGCGGTCGGCCCGAGATCCTCTTCGTCGATGGCGGCAGCCGAGACGGGGGGCCCGCTCTCGTGCGCCAGGCAGGCTACTCCGCCGTCGACAGCCCCCCTGGTCGGGCCCTGCAGATGAACCTCGGGGCACACGTGACCCGGGGTGAGGTGCTGGTGTTTCTGCACGCCGATAGCCGCTTGCCAGCCGATAGCCTGCGCGCGATCGAAGCGGCCATGGGCGATCCCGCCGTCGTGGGCGGCCGCCTCGACCTCGTCTACGAGAGAGCGGAATGGCCGTACCCCTGGATCGCTCGGCTCGGCAACCTCCGCTCGCGGCTCACCAGGATCTTCACGGGAGATCAGACGATCTTCGTCCGGCGCGCGGCGTTCGACGCCGTGGGAGGGTATCCGGAGATTCCGCTCATGGAGGACATCGAGCTCTCTCGCCGGCTGAAGCGTCTCGGGCGGGTCGGCTGCCTGCGGGCGCCCGTCGTCGGCTCGACGCGGAAGTGGCGGCGCGAGGGGGTGTGGCGAACGATCGGCCTCATGTGGCTGCTCCGGTGCCTGTACGCGCTGGGCGTGTCGCCGGCGTCTCTTCACCGGCTCTACTACGGCCTCGATCCCGCGAAGCGGCCCCCGTCGACGCCGCCATGACCCCCGGCAGCGACCCGGACGCACCCGGCATCCATCGCCCGGGGGGGCCGCCCCGGCCCTCATCACGCGCCTCCCCGCCGTCGATCCCGCGCCCCCCGCCGGCCCGCAAGAAGGGCCATGAACCTCGGCTGGAAGATCAGGACCAGCACCCCGAGCAGGGTCAGCGTCCCCACCGTCCACAACAGCGCTTGGCCGGAGGACCCGCCAAGGTGGCCGAGATAGCTGTACACCAGCGTGGCCGGCACCATACCGACGGCCGTCGCCGTCAGGAAGCCGGCGAACGACATCGGCGTAAGCCCCGCCCCGTAGCTGACCACGTCGAAGGAGACCACCGGACTCAGCCGCCCGATAAGGACCGCATACGGGCCGAAGCGGGCGAAGAACGCGTCGCTCCACGCGAGAGCGCGGGGACTCACGAGCCGCCCGACCGCGGGGCGTCCGAGGATGCGACTCAGACCGAAACAGAGGGCGGCGGCGCCAAGCGCACTCCCCCACGAGAGCAGTCCGCCCCACCATGCGCCGAACATCAGCCCGTTGACATAGGTGATCGCGGAAGCGGGCAGCGGCGCGATGACCGCCTGGAGGACCATCAGCCCCCCGGAGACCAGGGGCGCCCAGGCGCCGAAGGAGAGCACGTAGACGCGGAGCCCCGCGATGTCGCCGTGAGCCAGAACCCGGACCGGCTCCGGCGGCTCGCCGCGGAGCGCGAGGACCAGCGCCACCACGCCGCCCGCGAGCGCCAGCGCGAGCAAGACCCCCCGCCGGCTATTCACGTGACCGGGTCATTCGAAGCGGTGCCTTCGCCAGGCCTAGCCCGGCGCGACGATGGCCCCCGGCTCGGTGGGCAGGCGGTGAAGAGCTGGACGGCGACGGCGAGGGCCACATCTCGCACGGCCGGCGCCTAGAACCGGCCCCGGGCCCGCTCCCGGGCCGGAAGGCTCTCGAGGCAGGTGGTCCACCAGCCCGTGCGGACGGTCTCGGCGAATTCTGGCGGGAGACCTTCGGCATCCATCTGGCGGGCAAGCGTCGAATGGTCGTACCGGACCGGCACGAACTCGACCTCCAGCTCGGCGTCCGCGGTGAGGAGCGCGTACCAGACCCGGGGCGAGCCATCGTTCTCCGGACGACCGATCGCGCCGACGTTGACCAGGTGCTGTCCCCCGGGCAGGGCACGGTGCCACTTGATGCCGGTGTGGGTGCACAGGATGACGTCCGCGGCGTGGTCGCGGAAGAGCCGGCGCAGCAGGCCGTTCGGTGTCGTCGATTCCCAGAGGAACTCGTTGACCCGGCGCGGCGAGCCGTGGCACATCAGCACGCTGGAGCCGCCCAGCTGCACCCGGCAGTGCCGTGGCAGGCTGCCGAGCCACGCCTTGTTCTCCGCCGAGGTGTGCGCGAAGGTGTAGGCGTAGCTGATCCGGGCGAAGTGGTTGTCTCGCGGGTCTGTATAGCCGCAGCCGCAGTCCTCGCGTCCCGAGGCGAGCGACTCGTCGTAGTTGCCCTGGAGGCTCAGCACGGCCCCCGCCCGAAGCAGCGGAAACACGCGGTCGGGATGCGGCCCGAAGCCCCCCATGTCCCCCAGGCAGAACACGGCCTCCGCCTCGCGGCGGCGCGCATCCTCGATCGTCGCCTCGAGGGCCAGCGCGTTGCTGTAGACGCCGCCGAAGACGGCGATCCGCCGGTACGCGGCGACCGGGTGTCTCACGTTCACGATCGCCGCCGCGGGGCGGGACATCCGCGCTCGCTCAGGGTCATGCGTTCCGGCACGTCATGCCCGTCTCGAAGCAGGTCACGCACGCCGGGTGAAAGAGCGGCACCGGCCGGAACGACTCCTCGAGGTCTCCTGCAGACAGGCGCGCGCCCGGCAGTCCGGCCAGGATGGGGCACGCGTAGACGCCCCCGTCGGCCACCACCCGCGCCTCGGCGCACTGGAGCTGCCCGCGGTCGAAGCCGTCGAGCACCTCCTCGCTGAGGAGATCACCGCCCCGGCCAGCCAGGCGACCGGCGGGGAAGAGCGGCAGGATCTTCACGCGGGGCTTGTCAATCCCCAGATCGACGAGAAAGTCCCGCAGCCGCCCGTAGAGCCCCGGACCCACCTGCCCCTCGCCGCCCGGGTCCTCGGTCGCCGCGACGATGGGCAGCAGGCCATGGGCATGAAGGCGCCGGATGGTCAGGACCGCCCGGGCCCAGGCGCCCCGCCCTCGCACGCGGTCGTTCCGCTCGGGATCCACATCGTCCAGGCTCACGCGGATCTCGAGCGAGTATGGGGCGCCCCGCGCGAGGGAGGCCAGGGCCGCAACCGTGGCCTCCGAGATCGCCGCCCCGTTGGTGAGCACCGTGGTGGGCGCCGCCGCGAGCGCGACGCCGAGCAGCGGCAGGATCTCGCGGTGGAGGAACGGCTCGCCGCCGGTGAAGTAGATGTCCTTCACCCCCAGGGCCTCGCTCTCGCGGATCGCGTGGCGCACCCTCTCGGCGCAGAGCGGCTTCAGCCAGGGATCCCGCGGGCCGCTGGCATTGAGGCAGTGGACGCATTGCAGATTGCACCACGTCCCGGTGACCTGCACCCAGAGCGTGGAGAAACGCACGAAGGGGGCCGACGGGAACGGGGTCCCGCGCGCCTCGAGGACCGGCACCGTGCCTCTCATTCCGCCGGCTCATGCGCCAGGGCCCAGTGGTACGGCATCCACCTGGAGCAGGGCGGGATTCCGGCCGCGATGGCCGCCCGGACCGGGCCCTCGTCGAGATACCGCAGCAAGAACGGCGCGAGCCCGCCGGCGGCGTCGAAGTCAGCCCTGTACC
>JACPIQ010000138.1 GCA_016188005.1 Candidatus Rokuibacteriota bacterium
AGCCCTCATTGAACCACCCCCCGAGCCGCATCTCGTCCGGCGTGCCCTGAATTCGGAGGAGAAGATCCCCCCCGTCCCGGCTCACCTCCACCTCCTCCGGCCGCACGTCCGGCGCCACCAGCACCCGGTCGAGGTTGGGCAACTGCCAGTCACGATCACTCACGGTGTCCTGCCCGCTGCCCCGGCCGAAGAGATACGTGTCATCGCCGAAGCCGCCGTCCAGCGTGTCGTCGCCGGGCCCGCCGTCGAGGGTGTCGTTGCCGCCGCCGCCCCCGAGGGCGTCGGCATCCGCCCCGCCCTGAAGCGTGTCGTCGCCCCCATCGCCCTGGAGCAGATCGGCCCCCGCATCCCCGGCCAGCGTGTCATTGCCCTCGCGGCCGTAGAGCTGGTCATTGCCGGCCAGCCCACTGATCGCGTCCGCCCCGCCGTAGCCGATCAGCGTGTCGTCCCCCGCCGTCCCCTGCACCACCATCTGCTTCAGCCTCTCCACGTCCCAGATCGTCCCGTCCGCCAGGAACTCCACGCGCTGCACCTCGTAGTCCGACCCGAACCCCTCGTTGAACCACCCCCCGAGCCGCGCCTCGTCCGTCGTCCCGGTGATCCGCAGCACCAGGTCGCCGGTGTTCACGTCCCGGCTCACGCTGACTTCGGTGGGCAGGACATCTGCGGCCACCAGCACGCGGTCCGTGTCGACCACCTGCCAGTCGTGATCGTTCACCGTGTCCTGCCCGCTGCCGCGGCCGAAGAGGTAGGTGTCGTCGCCAAAGCCGCCGTCGAGCCAGTCGTTCCCCGGCCCGCCGTCGAGCACGTCGTTGCCAGCCCCGCCGTCCAGGATGTCGCCATCAACCCCGCCCAGGAGCCTGTCGTCTTCCCCGTCCCCGTAGAGGTGGTCCGCCCCCGCTCCCCCCTCCAGCCGATCCCCCTCGCTGCCGCCAAAGAGCCAGTCGTTTCCCGCGCCGCCGACCAGCACATCCTCGTGCGCGCCCCCGAGGAGGGTGTCATCCCCGGCCTCCCCGTAGAGCGTGTCCTTGCCGCCGTCGCCCGTCAGGCTATCGTCCGCGTCGCCGCCCCGCAGGGCATCAGCCCCGGTCGTGCCCGCCAGGGAGTCGGCTGCCGCCGTCCCCTCGAGGACGCTCTTCCCTGACGAGTCCATGAACCAGCGATACTCCTCACTTTGCGCCGCCAGGCTCTCGCGGAAGGCCCAGTAGCCCAGCCTGCCTTCGGCCTGGAGCCCCCGGATCGTGCGCGCGAACTCGCCCAGATCTGCCTGCCCCGCCACGGGGTCCGCGGTGAGACGACTCTGGAGCTCCGCCTGCACCGCCGCGAGGTCGCCCTGCACCTGCTGGGTGGCCTCGTCCCACGCGAACGTGATCAGGCCGTACAGGCTCTCGAGATGGCTCTGCGCCATGAGCTGGCTGTAGACCATCTCGAGTACGCCCGCGTAGGCCTCCTCCAGCGATCCCACCCCGAACCGGTTAGGGTCCGTCGCCCCACCCGGGCCCACGAATCGGTCCCCGAAGAACCCTTCCAACACCGCCAGCTTGCGCGCATCCCAGTACGGGCCCCGGCTCGCGGGGTCGATGCTCTCCGTGCCCGTCCACTTGAAGACAAGCTGCTCCAGGGTCACCGCGCGCTGGGCAGGGTCCGTCTGGGCCACGAAGGTCTCCACGAGGGCCCTGAGCCCCCCGCTCGTGTCCCGGACCATCGCCTGGTGCAGGTCGTAGAGGTTGCCGAAGCCCTGCACGTCCGGGAGGAGGGCTACGTCCGGAGGAACGTCGAGATACTCGACGGCCAGCGACAGCATCCTGTCGGTCTGGAGGAGATAGTCACCCATCTGCCCCGTGGACCCGTCTGCCCGCGTGAAGCTGCCGAGAGACAGCTGCGTGTTGCCCTGGGCGTCGGTGACATCGGTGGCCGTGAACCCCGTGTTGAGAGCCGTGATGCCGGCGTCCGCCAGCCCCACGAGCTCGGCGCTCCGGCTCACGCCGTCTCCATCGATGTCCCGCCAGACCCTGAGGCTCGTCCATGCCGCGTCGCTCGCGTCGACCCTCCCGTCGGCGTTGGCGTCCAGGTCCCCCAGCGCGGCGAATCCGTTCGGGGCGCGCGAGCCGTCCTGCAGCTGCGTCTGGTCCCCGAACAGCTCACTTCCGTCGTTGATGCGGCCATCGCCACTCCGGTCCCACACGAGCAGGCCGTCGTCCGCCCCCACCCATCCGCTCTGCTCGCCGAAGCCGTTGCGATCATGGTCGAAGGAGCTCCCTGCGGCCGCGGGCCGGGTCTCTATCCCGTCGCCATCCAGATCGAGCACGAGGGGGTCGACGACCGCCACGCTCTGGGCCCTGGCGAAGTGCGCGCGATAGTTCGCCGCCGCGTGAGAGTTGAGCAGAAAGGCCGGCCCGCACATCCAGGACCGGTGCTGGAGCCCGCACTCGAGGAGCTGGAGCACCGCGGGCAGGGTTGTCACCCGCTCGGTGGTCCCCGCGTGCCAAAAGAGGTTCCCGAAAGGATCCGTCGTCGCCACGTAGTTGGTGATGTCGTAGGAGCCGTCGGGGTCCGCGCCGATCTTGGGAAAGAGGAACAGCGCCCCCGGGGCGCCGAAGGTCACCGCGGAGGAGAGGGGGTTCTGCCCCACCATCAGCTGGGCCAGGACGCCCCCCAGGGAGTGCCCCGTGAACGTGATCGGCGCCCCCGCGGTCCCATAGGCCGCCACGACCTGCGCATAGAAGTCCACCGCGACGGAAAACTGGGCCGGAACCTCCCCTCTCACGATGGCTGCAACGGCCCGATGATCGCCCCGGTCCGAGGGCTGCGTCCCCCGGAATGCGATCACGATGTCGCCGGCTGCGTTTTGATAGGCGGCGCCGTAGAAACCGGTCTCTGTCCGGGGTGGATCGAGCAGCAGCCGGGTCCACCCGTCCGGGGCTCCAGCATCCCGGTACACGTCAGCGCTCAACGCCGCGTACTGATCCACGGTTACCATGCCCGGTCTCCCATGAGATGTGGTGGTCCTTGCGCCGTCAGTCCCGATACGCGCCCAGTTCCCAGATGGTGACGACACTCCCCCCAGCGGAGGCGAGGTGGCGCCCGGCAGGACTGAGCGCGAGCGAGAAGATGAGATCTCCATGCCCCTTGAGCGTCTCGATGGATCTACCGGCGGCGACATCCCAGATCTTGATGGTTCTGTCCTGGCTCGCCGAGAAGAGATACTTGCCACCTCGACCGTAGCGCACCGCCTCGACACTCGCGGTGTGGCCAGCCAACTCCCGGCGCAGCGTACCGGTGCGAGGTTCCCAGATGCGTATGGAATCTTCCTTCTTCTTTCGCTCGGTTTCCGCCGTCACATCGTCGAGTCGCTTCCGAATGGTGCCACTCGCTGAAGACGCCAGGGATTTCCCGTCAGGGGCGTAGGCCAGAGACTTGACAACCCCCGAATGCGCAGCCATCGTCCTGAGGAGACTGCCCGTCGGGCCATCCCAGATTCGAATGTTGCCCTGGACGTCCCCCCCAGCGATGGTGCGTCCGTCCGGGCTGCTGGCCAGCGGCCGCGCGGTCACGAAGAGTGGGATGGGGAGTGTTCGGATGGTGCCCCCCGTCTTCACGTCATAGATGAGCACGGCACCCTGGTAGGCGGCGACGAGCTGCGCGCCGTCGGGATTGAACGCCACGGCGGCGACATCCATCGAACCGGTGGTCGGGTGCATGGGGCCGCGCAGCGAGCGGACGAGGGCAGCCGTCTTAGCTTCCCAGATGTCCACGCTCACGTGATCCTTCGTGCGGGCCACGAAACCCCGGCCGGCCGCCAGGAACCGCCCGTCGGGGCTGTAGGCCAGAGCCTGCACGGAGCCGGGCCGATCCGTGAGGGTCCGAACGAGCCGGCCGGTCGCGGGATCCCAGATGCTGACGGTCAGGTCGAGAATGCCCCCGGTGGCCACCTGGGTCCCGTCAGGGCTCCAGGCCACCGAGAACACGGCGTGCGGGTGCTTGAGCGTGTGGACGATGCGGCCACGGGGCGGGGCGCTTCCCGGAAGCGGTGCGTCGGATCCGGCCGCCGCCGCCCGCCGCGCCACGACGGAGGTCAGCGCGCCCGCGTCGAGCATGCCGCCCGTCCACAGCAGCGCCGCCACCATCAGCATGGCCAGCGCCGCCTCGGCCCCGTGCCTCCACCCGACCTGCGCTCTCGCTGTCATCTCGGTGCTCCTCGCGTGAGTGGTCGTCTGGCCCATCACGCGGGCATGCTACGAGCGCGCGCGCGACAGCGTCAATGTCCAATGTTCGATACGGACGAGAAGGGGCGAGAAGTTCGCGAGACCAGTGCGCGGATCGCGGCAGCGCTGGAGCGCACAGATGACTGGGACCGGGGGCGCGCGCCGTGCTAGCCTCTGCGAAGCGGACTGCCGATGGCAGACTTCCTCCGGCTCAGTGACGCACCGGCACCTCACCACCGACCGATGCGCGGCGTTCGTCCCCTCGGCCTCGTCGCCCTGCTCCTGTTCGCGGCCGCGGCCTTCACGCCCCTGGCCAGCTGGCTCAATGCCTGGATGGCCGGCGTGGCCAGGCTGGAACCGGCGGACGCCATCGTGGTCTTGGGCCGCGGCGGCGCCGACACGGACGGCGTCCTGACCAACCGATCGCTCCGGCGCGTGCTCCACGGGGTCGCCCTGCACCAGCAGGCGCTCGCTCCGTGGCTGGTCCTCTCCGGCTCTGCGGAGGAAATCCAGGCGCGGGCGACCCTGGCGCAGGGGCTGGGAGTCCCCGCCGCCGCGATCCTCCGCGCGGGGCTGGCGCACACCACGCGGGAGGAGGCGGACCGGCTCGGCCGGCTCCTGCTCCCGCGCGGCAGTCGGCGCATCCTCCTCGTCGCCGATCCCATCGACATGCCGCGGGCACGGGGAGCGATGGAGCGGGCTGGCTTCACCGTGCTGCCGGCCCCCACCGCGGCCAGCGGCCCGTCGCAGCCCGAGGCGCGGCTGGGCCTCCTGCGCGACATCGTCATCGAGCTGGCCGGCTGGACCTACTACCGTCTCACGGGCACCCTCTGACGCCGGGTCCCATGCACTCCCTCGCCCTCGTCATCCTCGTCTGTCTGACCTCCGTGGGCGCCTACCTCGTGGGAACGCGGGTCGCCGGCCTGCGCCGGGTCCACCTGAAGGAGGCGACCGCCGAGGCCCTGGAGTGCCTCGGGCTCGCCGTGGCCTTCCTGGTGGGAAACCTGGCCGTGGGGATCGTGCTGATCTTCGGCCTGCGCACCCTCACCGGCCGGTTCATCTCGGTCTACGTCGTCGACGACGCCACCCTCGCCGTCCTGTCGCTGCTTCAGGCCCTCGTCGTCCAGCGCTGGCGCGGGCGCTCGCGGTAGCCCGGCGCCGCCTGGCCGCCGTCGCTGCCGGATCGCCCGTCAAGCGGGGTGCTGGCGGCACGGCAGACCGGACGCCCCGGCGCATGGGCGCGCGCGCCGGGTCAGACGATCTTCTCGTAGACGCCGGGCGGGATCAGCCGGTAGACGGGAATCGGCTCGGAGACGTTCTTGAAGCGCTTCTCGCCGAGGCTCTCCAGCACGAAGTGGGCGCGGATGCGCTCGGCCGTGGCAGGGCCGACCACGATCTCGCCGCCCGTCGCGGAGGCGGCGAGCCGCGCGGCGACGTTGGTGACGGGGCCCGAGGCCGTGAAGGTCCAGCGCTGGGCGCCCGCGCCGCCGAGCTTCGTCGCGCCCACGAGCGCCTCCCCGGTGTTGAGCCCCATGTGCAGCTCGATGGGCTGGAGCCGGCCGCGATGCGCCTCGTTCAGCTCGAGCGTGCGCTGGCGGATGGCGAAGGCGGCGCGCGTGGCGTTGAGGGCGTGGTCCCAGGCGCGTCCGGCGCGGTCGCCCTGCGGGGCGCGCTGGAAGATCACCATCAGCCCGTCGCCGGCCGTCTCGTTCACGTCCCCGTGGTGCGCCCGGATGATCTCGAGGAACGAGGAGAAGTACGTCTGGACCACCTGGTTGAGGGCGCGAGGGTCGAGCTGCTCGGACAGCTTCGTGTAGCCGGCGATGTCGAGGAAGAGCACCGAGACCTCCTCGGTCCGCTTCTCGAGCTCCGTGGCGTTGGGATCGCGCTCCAGCAGCGCCTTCACCGCGTCGGGCACGAACTTGGACAGCTCCCCCTTGAGCTGCTCCAGCAGCTCCACCTGGCGGCGCGAGGCCTGGAGGCTCTCGAGGGTCGTCGCCAGCTCCGCGTTGCGCGCCGCCAGCTCGTCGCGCGCGCGCGCCAGGTGTTCGGTCATCTCGTTGAGTGCGCCGCCCAGCACGCCGATCTCGTCGCGGGAGGCAACGGCCACACGGGCGCCGAAGTCGCCCTCGCCGATCCGCCGCGCCACCGCAGCGACGCGCTGGATCGGCTTGACCACCACCTGCCGCATGACGATGGCCAGCACGCCGCCGGCTGCGACGATGGTCAGCACCGCGACGAGGATCTGGCGGTTGCGCTGGGCGCGCACCGCGGCGAACACCGGCTCCATGGAGGTCGCGACACGCACGACGGCTCGCACCGTGTGGTCGCTGCCGTGACAGCCCTGGCACTTCGCCTGGTTGATGACCGGCCGGTGCAGCGTGAAGAGCGGCACGCCGTCCTGGTACTCGACGGTCTCCTGGGTCGCGAGCGTCTGGAGCGCCCGCTGGAAGAGCGGCCCCGTCATCGTCCGCCCGGGCTCGCGGCGCATGCGCTTGATGCTCTCGAACACCTCCTTCGGCAGCCCCGCGTTGCGCTCCACCTCCTCGAGCGTCGCCAGGTCCGTGAAGGCCTCGACGCCGTTCCGGCGGTAGATGTCAAGCCCCTCCACCGGCGAGGCGCCACGGAGCTCGGTGATCATGGCGCGGGTGACGTCGGGGCGCTCCTGGAGCATGGCGGCCTCGACGCTCGCGATGAGGGCGCCGGTCAGCCGGCGCGCGCCTGCCTTGCTCTGCTCGACGAGGAGGGCAGACTCCTGCTGGATGGTGAGGATCGTCGAGGCGCCGAAGCCGATGATGAGGACGGCGACGATGACGGCGGCGATCTTCGCGGTGAGCCGCGAGCGGATCACCCGCGGCTATCCGAGGAGCTCCGCGTACGCCGTCTCGTCGAATCCGACGATGAGAGTGCGCCCCTTCCGGAGTGTCGGCGCGCGGAGGTTGCCAGAAGGGCCGATCAGCAGGGCTGCGAGCGCGGCGGTGGGGGGCTTCTCCCTGCGGAGGTCCACGTGGACGACCTTCTTCCCCTTCGCCGCGTAGAGCTCGTCCACGTCCTTCAGCAGCGCGAGCGCCTGGGCGGGCCCGAGGCGCACCTTGCGCGCGTCCACCTGGGTGGCCGCCTCGATCCCGCGCTTCGCAAGGAACCCTTGCGTCCTCGCGCAGGTCTGTCAGCCGGGGCGGTGGTAGCTCCAGTCGATCCGCTTCACGGCACTCATCGCAGCAGGGCCTCGAAGCGGTCGGGCTTGGCCAGCTTGTCGGCGATGCGCGAGCAGTCGCCAGACTGCACGGACACGCTGCGGGTGATCAGCTCGAAGAGGGTGGCGGTCTCGAGCAGCGTCATCTGCCCGCCGGCGGCCGACTGGATCCTGGTGAGGCGCTCGAGAATCTGGGTGCGCGAATCCCCGTAGCAGGCGGCCGTGAGTCGCGTGACGATCTGGTAGACCTCGTTCTGCTGCCGGGCCTTGTCCTGGAGGTCCTCCACGAGCGCCCAGCCGCCCGCCACGACGCCGAGGACGACGACGCAGACCCACAGGTACGGCTTCCGCCAGATCGGGGCGCTCGCGACGCGCTGCCAGAGCGGCGGCGGCGCCGGCACCTTGGACGCGCGGCGCCCCGTCACCGTCTGTAGCATGCGCGTGGAGTGCGGGACGCGCACCGCCTCCTTCACGTCCTTCTTGATGCGGACGCGCTCCTGCTCCGCGACGGTAGCCGCCCCGCGCTGCCGGGAAGTGCCCGCCGCGAAGGTCGGCGCGCCGCACTGGTGACAGAACTGGGCCCCCGGGACGAGCTCGACGTCGCAGTGAAAGCATGGGTAGGGCATCGAGTGGAGCGTAACGGGCCGTGGGAGGGGTGTCAAGGACGGGGGTGGGGGCGACGCCGGCTCCGTCCTGCCACGAGGCACGCGGCGGGAACCGGTTGGCCCGCGCGGGCGCTACTTCGTCAGGCGGGGCCAGACCTCGCCCGCCAGCCGCTCCATGGTCTCCAGCACCTCGTCGCCCGAGCCGGCGCGGCAGTGGAAGATGACGTCGGTGGGGCCGAGGTCCAGCACCGGCTTGATCCGCTCCGCCACCTGGGCGGCCGTGCCCACGAAGACCCGGTCGGGATCCTCCTCGGTGGGGCGTCGCGTGGCGTCACCCCCGGGGCCGACCACGCGGATCCCGTACAGCACCGTCAGCGCGCAGTCGCCGGGCGCACGCCCGCAGGCCGCCACCTGCTCCCGGAGATAGCCGCAGAGCCCGCGCAGCTCGCCTGCCGGCACGCGGACGGCATGCCAGCCGTCGCCGAGACGGGCGGCGCGACGGATCGCCGGGCGGCTGTTGCCGCCCACCCAGATAGGCGGATGCGGCTTCTGGACGGGCTTCGGGAAGCAGCCCACCTCGGGGAAGCGGTAGAAGCGCCCCTCGAAGGAGGCGCGCTCCTCGGTCCAGAGCGCCTTGAAGATCCGGATCCACTCGTCGGCGACCGCTCCCCGGTGCTCGTAGGGCGGCGAGTCCAGCACGGCGAACTCCTCGGCCATCCAGCCCACGCCCACGCCCACGAAGAGCCGGCCGGCTGAGATCGCGTCCATGGTCGCGAGCATCTTGGCCGTCAGGACGGGGTTGCGGTATGGCAGCACCAGCACGCTGGGGCCCAGCCGGATGGTCTGCGTGCCGCCGGCCAGGAAGGCCAGCAGCGAGAGCGCCTCGAGGTAATCCCACTCTGGGGGCACGGCGAGCCGCCCCGTCGGGCTGTAGGGGTACGGCGACTCGACGCGGCGGGGGATCACCACGTGATCCGTCACCACCAGCGAGTCGTAGCCGAGCGCCTCGGCGCGCTGGGCCGTCTTGAGCGCGAAGGGACCGGTGGCCAGCTCCCCCCAGTTGTTCACCTGAAAGCCGAGCCTGACCATGGCCGCTCCTTGCCGGTACGGGGTGCCCGCCGCCGCGCCTCGAGGGGGCGCGCCCCGATGGTAGTCCGGCCCCACGCGTTGTCAACGCCGATTCCCGCGGGTCATCCTGCGCGCCGCCAGCCGGGCGAGACGGCCCCGGCGATGGCCTTGACGCCGTCCGGGGTGCTGCAGGCCCCCACGGGGTCAGCGCTTGAGCAGGTAGGTGACGTCGGTGATGACGGTGTTCCGCCGAAAGAGAAAGGCTCCCTTGATCAGGAGAGCGGTCTGATTGTGCAGGACATGCTGCCACCAGCGGCGCGGGAGGAACTCGGGCAGCACGATGGTGACCATCTGGTCGTCCCCCCGCGACTGGATCTGGTCGACATAGCTGGCGAGGGGACGCACGAGTGATCGGTACGGCGAGGTCAGGACCACCAGGGGCACGCCCAGTCCCCACGCGGCCCACTTCTCCTCGATCTTCGGGGTCCGGGCCGGGTCGGTCTCGACGTAGACGGCCCGGACCGCGGCCGACGGAGCGAGCGTCCGCGCGTACTGCACCGCCCGCACAACGCCCCGGTGGACGTCACCGATCGGAACCAGCACCGTGTGCTGGAAGGACGGGGGCCCTTCCAGCCCGTGGAGCGAGAGCTCGGCGGCAACCTCCTCGTAATGCCGGTGGACACCGATGAAGGCCGCCACCACGAGGGGGACGATGAGGACGACGATCCAGGCGCCCTCGGCGAACTTGGTCACCGCAAGTGTCAGGAGCACGATGCCGGTGACGACGGCCCCGACGCCGTTCACGGCGATGCGCCAGTGCCAGCCCCTGGCCCTCTGCCGCAGCCAGTGACGGACCATGCCGCTCTGCGAGAGCGTGAAGGAGGCGAAGACGCCGACAGCGTACAGCGGCAGGAGCGCATGCGTGTCGCCGCCAAAGGCCAGGACGAGGACCACGGCGAACCCGCTGAGGATCAGGATGCCGTTGGAGAAGACGAGCCGGTCCCCCTGGGTCGCGAACTGCCGGGGCATGAAGCGGTCCCGGGCGAGGAGGGATGACAGGCGCGGGAAGTCGGCATAGGAGGTATTGGCGGCGAGCAGCAGGATCAGCATGGTGGAGGCCTGAACGGCATAGTACGGCAGGCCCGCGCCGAAGACCCGGCGAGCGATCTTCGACACGACCGTCTCGTCCCCGCCCGGGACGATCCCGAAGTCGTAGGCGAGATAGGTGATGCCGAGGAACATGGCAATGGAGATGATGCCCAGCCAGGACATGACGATCTGGGCATTGCGGCCCTCGGGGGGCCGCAGCGCCGGCACGCCATTGGACACCGCCTCGACGCCCGTCAGGGCGGTGCACCCGGCGGCATACGCCCGCAAGAGGAGAAAGAGGCCGATCCCTTCGAGCCCCGGAGGATGGGGCTCGTAGGGCGCCTCCGGAAGCCAGTCGAGGGCCCCGGCGATGAGCCCGTAGCCGACCATGCCGAGGATGCTGATCACGAAGAAGTAGGTCGGCGCCGCGAACATCCGGCCCGATTCCCGGACCCCGCGGAGGTTCCCCAGGGTGATTCCGGCAATCGCCAGCACGCAGAGGATCACGCGGTGCCGGACGAGCGCCGGGACCGCCGAGGTCACTGCCGCAATGCCTGCCGCGACGGATACCGCCACCGTCAGCACGTAGTCGGTGAGCAGCGCCGCCGCCGCCACGAGCGCCGGCGGGATCCCGAGGTTGTCCTTGGCCACCAGGTAGGCGCCGCCGCCCTGCGGGTAGGCCGCCACCGTCTGGCGGTAGGAGACGACCACGACGGCCAGGAGCACGCCGATGCCGAGGCCGATCGGAAGCGAGTAGCTGAGCGCCGCGGTGCCCGCGAGGACGAGGACGATGAGGATCTCCTCCGTCGCGTAGGCCACCGACGACAGCGGGTCGGACGCGAAGACGGCGAGCGCCACCGCCTTGCCGAGCCGCTCGTGCTTCGCCTGGGCGAGGGGCATCGGCGAGCCCACCAGCCAGCGCTTCACCGGTCCGAGTCCCATGGCCTGCCCGACTGTACCCGCATTCCGTGCGGCTGGACCCGGGGACGCGGATTTTTACGGAATTTTTCCGCACCCGGGCTGCGTCTTGACGGCATCTTGACCCCGCCCCTGTCACCATGGGCCTGGGCATCCACAAGCGATGTACGAGGGGGCCGATGGCATGGTGACGAGAGCGCAGCCGCGGTGGGGCGGCCTCTATGCCCTCGTGTCGCTCGGGCTCGCGGTCCTCGGCGCGGCCGAGCTCTCGGCCGAGCCGGGCGCGCTCCGGACCGCGGTGGAATGCGGCGTCCTCCTGATCCTCTTCGGGAGCATGGCCTGGTGGGTGCATGCGAGCCGCGCCGCTCTCGACCAGGTCAACGGCTGCGACGGCACCTCGCTGGCGGTCATGGCCCGCGAGATCGCGGCGCCGCTCCCGCCTCTCGCTGGCGATTGTTCGCGGCCCGCAGGCCAGCGTGCGGCGTGCCCGGGACAGGCGCTGGGCGTTACACTGGGGGCTGTGAGCCAGACGGAGGCCCGACCCGCCCGCCGCGGCCGCGATGCGCCGGGCCTGCTCCAGGCCGGGTACCTGCAGGCGGCCGCCGCCGTGATCGCCGCCACTACGGTCTCCTGGCCGATGTTGCGAGTGTTCGACCTGACGGACATCGTCATGGTCTACCTCCTGGCCATCGTCGTCATCGCAGCCCGGTACGGCCGGGGCCCGTCGGTCTTCGCGGCGGTGGCGAGCGTGGGCGCCTTCGACTTCTTCTTCGTCCCGCCCTATCTCACCCTGGTCGTGGCCGACAGCCGGCACGTGCTGACCTTCGCCGTCATGCTGGTCGTCGGGCTCGTCATCAGCGGACTGACCGCGCGGGTCCGCCAGCAGACCGAGGCGGCGAGACAGCGTGAGCAGTGGACGGCGGCGCTGTACTCCATGAGCCGCGAGATGGCCCAGGCAGGGACCGTCGCGGATCTGGTCCGGATCGCGGCGCAGCACATCGAGGAGGTCTTCGACTCGGACGTCGCCGTCTTGCTGGCGGCTCCGGACGGGCGGCTCGAGGCCGATCCGGGCGACGGCGACCTTTCCGCCCGGGCGGCGGCCGCGCTGACCCGCTGGGCCTTCGAGCACGGCCGACCGGCAGGGTGCGGCACGACCCTGTCTCCGCAGGCTCCGGCCCTGTACGTGCCGCTCCTCGGGCATCGCAAGCCGCTCGGCGTGGTACGCCTCCGCCCCCGGCGCCCCGCCCTCCTGACCCTGTCCGAGCCGCACCGACAGATCGAGACCTTCGTGAACCAGACGGCGCTCGCCCTCGAGCGCGCCTGTCTCGCGGACGAGGCGCAGGACGCCCGGGTGCGGGCCGAGACGGAGCGGCTGCGCAATGCGCTGCTGACCTCGGTCTCCCACGACCTGCGCACGCCGCTCGCCGCGATCACCGGCGCGGCCACGACCATGCTGGAGGGCGACCCGCGGCTGGACCCGCGCGCGCGGCACGAGCTCCTGGAATCGGTCCGCGACGAGGCTGACCGGCTCAACCGCCTCGTCCAGAACCTCCTCGAGATGACGCGGCTGGAGGCGGGCGTGCTCGCCCTCCACCGGGACTGGCACCCGCTGGAGGAGATCGTGGGGGCCGCGCTCGGCAGGCTGACCCGGAACCTCGGCGCCCGGCGGGTCACCGTTGACCTGCCACGCGACCTCCCGCTCGTCGCCATCGACGACGTGCTCATCGAGCAGGTTCTCGTCAACTTGCTGGACAACGCCGTCAAGTACACCCCGGGAGACAGCGCCCTCCGGATCGTCGCCAGGGCCATCGAGGGAACGGTCACGGTGGAGGTCGCGGATTGCGGCCCGGGACTGCCCCCGGGCCAGGAGGATCGGGTGTTCGAGAAATTCTACCGCGGGGCGCGCAACGGCCGCGCCGGCGCCGGCCTCGGACTGGCGATCTGCCGGGGAGTCATCCAGGCCCACGGCGGCCGGATCTGGGCCGAGAGCCTTCCCCAGGGCGGCGCGGCGTTCCGCTTCACGCTTCCCCCGACGGAGACCCCGCCCGCCACGGTGTCGGCCGATGCCTGAGCCCGCCGTGGTGCTCATCGAGGACGAGCCGCAGATCCGGCGGTTCCTCCGCGTCACCCTGACGGGTCAGGGCTACCGGCTGTTCGAGGCGCCGACGGGAGCGGCCGGTCTCGTGGAAGTGGGCTCCCGTCAGCCCGACGTGGTCATCCTCGATCTCGGCCTGCCGGACATGGACGGCGTGGACGTGATCCGCCGTCTGCGCGAGTGGACACCGGTTCCCATCGTCGTGCTGTCGGCGCGCGGCCAGGAGCGCGACAAGGTGACGGCGCTCGACGCCGGCGCGGACGACTACGTGAGCAAGCCATTCGCCGCCGGCGAGCTCCTCGCTCGGATCCGGGTGGCCCTGCGCCACACCGCCGGCCTCTCGCACGAAGCGGACGAGTCCCCCTTCCAGGTGGGCGAGCTGGTGGTGGACCTCTTGCGCCGGCAGGTCTCGATCGGCGGCGCGGAGGTGCACCTCACCCCGATCGAGTACAAGCTCCTCACGACCCTCATTCGCCACGCCGGGAGGGTCGTCACCCACCCGCAGCTGCTTCGCGAGGTGTGGGGACCGGCGCACACGGATCAGGCGCACTACGTGCGGGTCTACATGGGCCATCTCCGGCACAAGCTCGAGACCGAGCCGGCTCGGCCGCGCTATCTGCTCACCGAGCCGGGCGTCGGCTACCGCCTGGCCGCCGACTGAACCCCGCCGTCACCGCGCTGCCCGCGGCGCACCGGTGACGGAGGCGAGCGCCGCGGCCGGCTACACGGCCTCGGCGATGGCCTGGACGCCGCCCGGATTGTCGAGGGAGGAGAGGTCGCCGGGCTCCTGGCCGAGGTGGGTCGCGCGGATCACTCTGCGCATGATCTTGGCGCTGCGGGTCTTGGGCAGCTCGCGGGCGAAGAGCACGCGCTCGGGCTTGATCGCCTTGCCGAGAGCGCCCACGACGCACTCGGTGAGCTCGCCGCGGAGAGCCTCCGAGGGCTCGAAGCCCGGCCGCAGCACGCAGAAGCACACTACCGTCTCGCCCTTCACCTGGTGAGGCACACCGACGGCAGCGGCCTCGTTCACCGCCGGATGCCCCACCAGCACCGACTCCACCTCGGCGGGGCCCACGCGCTTGCCGGCGATCTTGAGCGTGTCGTCGGAGCGGCCCTGGATGAACCAGGTACCGTCCCTGTCCACGTAGGCCCAGTCGCCGTGCACCCAGACGTCCTTCCAGCGTGACCAGTAGGTCTCGAGGTAGCGGTCGGGGTCCTTCCAGAAGCCCTGGGTCATGCCCGGCCAGGGCCGCGTGATCACCAGCTCG
>JACPIQ010000139.1 GCA_016188005.1 Candidatus Rokuibacteriota bacterium
GCCGTCAAGCCGCATGAACAGAGGGGCGCCCACAGATTCTGGTGAAGAGCGCGATTTTTTTCTCCGGGTGCCGCAACGCCTGCCGGGCCATGGTCGCCAGATGATGCTCCTCGCGATACGGGACGTGGCGCTGCCACATGATGAAGATGATCTTCAGCCATTTCGCCCCCAAGGCCCGCAGCGCCCGGCGATGCCGATGGCCCCGCGCTCGCTGCTCGTCGTAGTAGGCCCGCGCCCACTCACTGCGCTGCAGGGACAGCCACGCCAGCTGGTCCACGGCGTAGCGCAGCTGCTTGTCGCAGGCGAAGCGGAACCGCACCACCACCTGTTTCCCGCTCCGCACGGTGACGGGCACCATCCCCGCCTGGGCCTGCAGGTGCCGAAACGACTCCCACCGCCCGGGGGCGTCGCCCAGGCGGGCCCACAGCGTGGGCACCGTCACCCCGTGCTCACCGACCGGCAGCGTCCGCGCCTGAGCCGCCGCCGGCATGGTCGCGAAAAAATCGTCGATCGCCTGTCGATAACTGGCCACCGCCGCCACGACCGCGGTCAATTCCGTGACCAGCGCCTGCATCAACCGGCTCTTGGCGCGGACGACATGCGGGGGCACCGGCAGCTGCGGCTGCTGCAGCTTGGTCCACAGGTCCGTGGTCCGCGCCTCGCTCAGGTGGTGCGCCTTGGCCCACCGCTGCCACTGCCGCTCGGTCAGCGTCATCAGCGTCGCGGGGGTCGGATACGCCTGCAGGAAGGCGGCGGCGAGGGCCGTCGTCAGCTCCGCCACGTCCACCGCCCGCGGATAGTAAGCCTTCAGCGTCGCCGTCAGCTGGTTCACCAGCCGCGTGTGCGTGCGCCCCTGGCGCTGATAGTCCTCGGTCAGCAGCTTCAGCTCCTGCGCCGCCTCCGAGCTCGGCCCCAGCGCCAGCAGGTGGGGGTGATCCGTCCGCAGAAAGCCCGCCAGCACCCGGGCATCGAACAAGTCGTCCTTGGCCCCGCTCTGGCGGAACCGATCCCGTGCCCGGTCCAGGGCCTTGGGATTGACCGGGTACACCCTCACGCCATGTCCAGCAGCACGTCCACCACCCGACCCTCCGGCCGCTCGATCGCCGCCCACAGCCCGAGGCCCTGCGCGCGCCATTCGTCCAGCTGTCGCCCCCACTCACTGAACCCCACGGGGCTATGCGGCACCATGCCCGCGCTGACCCGCTGCCCCTGCTCGTCCTCGACCCACACCGCATGCGCTTCATCCGCCCAGTCCACTCCGATGTAGTACCGCATGGCCGCGCCTCCTTTGCCCGGCGTCGCGGCCTCAGAGCCGGAACGGCTGGTTGCCCTTATACCGGTCCTCAGTCGGGACCACTTTCTATGGAACCTCTCCGCCGTTCTCTTGCCGACCGGGACAGTCTGGGGCTGAGCCTCGAGGGTTGCGAGCCGATCGGTCCTCTGGCCAGCAAGCTCTGACCCTTCACGCCTGGCCTTCGTCTCTCCTCCTCCCCGGATCATTCCGGGGGTCGGTAGGAGTATGAGGAGCCAATGGCACAGAGTTAACGGGATACGCAGACTCCCGAATGGCCATGCTAGGGGCCCGGGAAGAAGATGACGAGCAAGGGACGAGTTGCAGGATGGGTCAATCCGCTGGCCTTCACAGGATATACATCCGCACCGCCCGCGCTGTCATGCTGAGATTCGTCCTGCAGCGGGTCCTGCTCGTGCTGCCCGTCCTGTTTGACCATGCATTGACGCGAGCCCTCGATGTGGATACAGTAATTACATCATCGCGCTCGAGGAGCCACGGACATGCCACGGACCATTCGCTCGCTGGAACTGAAGGTCGTACCGATCGGGAATTCGCGCGGGGTGCGCCTGCCGAAAGCGGTCCTCGACAAGTACGCGATTCGGGACGCGGTCGTTGTCGAGGAGCGAGAGGACGGGCTCCTGCTTCGCAGCAAGAAGAAGGACAAGCGGCTCTCCTGGGACGAAACCTTCAAGGACATGGCTCACGAGCGCGAGGATTGGAGCGACCTGGATGCCACGCTGAACGACGGGCTCGACCAAGAACCCTGGTGAGCCGGGCTATCGAGCGGTACGGCATCTATCGGGCAGACCTCGATCCGACCCGCGGCAGCGAGATCGCGAAGACGCGACCTGTGGTCGTCGTGAGCCTCGACGCGATGAACCGACACCTGGATACGGTGGTCGTATGCCCCCTCACCACGCGACTTCACCTCCGCTGGCGTAGCCGCATCCAGTGCGCGTGTGCGGGCCGGAAGGCGGAGATCGCTGTCGACCAGATCCGCACGGTCAGCACGGAACGCCTCGGGCAGCGGGTAGACCGGCTGGCGCCATCACTCGCAGCGCAGCTTCGGCATCTCATCACCGAGATGTACGGAGCATAGCAACCCGCAGTCCGGCATCCGCGACCAACGCAACGGCCTGACGGCCGACTCGACCTCCTGGGCGCGCACACCTCGTTTTCGATCAGCGCGACGCAGACGGCCAGGACAACTGGCGGAACTCGACGGCGTCGTCGATGAGTCGGAGTGGGTCGCCGATGAGCGTGGCGATGTGATGGTGGAGATCCACGCCGATGCGATCAGCAACGTCGAGGCGGCCGGGCCGGATTCGCTCCCAGCATGTCGAACAAGGCGGCGTTGAGCGCGTCGGCTGCCTCGTAGGGACTCCAGTGGCCCGAGTCAGGGATCACGCGAAAGTCGAGGTCGGGCTGGACCGAGGCGAGGAATTGCCGGGTGCCGTACCGGACCTACGCGACCCGGACGGGCGCGCTCGCCCTGGCCGTCGGCAACGACGCGCAGTTCGCCCGCCTCGCTGCGGCCGTGGCTCACCCCGAGTGGGCCACCGACCCGCGGCTCGCCACCAATGCCGCCCGCGTCGTGAACCGCGAGAGGGTGGACCGCCTCGTCCAGGAGGCCCTCGCCGGCGAGTCGGCCGAGGTGTGGATCGCGCGCTTGCGGGCCGTCGGCGTGCCCTGCGGCCGCGTCAGCACCGTCGCCGAGGCCCTCGCCGATCCCCAGGCGCTGGCACGCGCGATGGTGGAGACGATCGACCACCCCACGGCGGGGCCCTTCCGCGCCCTCGGCTCTCCCGTCACGATGGCCGGCACCCCGACCCGGCTCCGGCGGCCCCCGCCGACCCTCGGCCAGCACACCGAGGAGATCCTCGGCGAGCTGGGGCTCGAGTCGGCGGAGATCGCCCAGCTCAGGGCCGACGGGGCGATCTGAGCGACGGCGGCCGCTCATCGCCACCGCCGCTGCCGGCTTGCCCCTGGCCGCCCGCCATGGCGCCCACGACCAGAAGCGGCTCTGTCCCCGCCGCCACGGGGTCCGGCAGCGGGGTGTCCGGCGGCTCGTGGGACAGATCGTTCCCGCAGGCGAAGACTCTGAGGAATGCCCGGCGCTGCTGCGTGATCTGATCGCGGATCGTCCCGCGCAGCACCGGATAGCGGCTCTCCAGCGCATCGAGGACCGAGCGCTGCGTGACGGGAGCCGCAACGTCGACCGTCACCTCGCCGTCGACGTGCACGAGCGTCCGCAGGTGGGCCGGGAGCACGACCCGGATCACGGCAGCGTCTGGGCCTCGACGGACACCACGGACGGAAGATCCCGCACGATCGGCGCCCAGCTGTCCCCGGCATCCGCCGAGGCGTACACCTGGCCGCCGGTGGTCCCGAAGTACACGCCGCACGGCTCGAGCGAGTCGACGGCCATCGCGTCGCGCAGCACGTTGACGTAGCAGTGGCGTTGCGGCAGCCCGTTCGTGAGCGCCTCCCACTCGTGGCCGCCCGTGCGGCTGCGGTAGACGCGCAGCTTCCCATCCGGCGGGTAGTGCTCGGAGTCGCTCTTGATCGGGACCACGTAGAGCGTCTCCGGCTCGTGCGCGTGCACGTCGATGGGGAACCCGAAGTCGGTCGGCAGGTTCCCGCTCACCTCGCGCCACGACTCGCCGGCGTCGTCGCTGCGCATGACGTCCCAGTGCTTCTGCATGAACAGCACGCCCGGACGCGCCCGGTGCATCGCGATGCGGTGCACGCAGTGGCCGACCTCGGCCGTCGGGTTCGGGAGGCCGTCGGAGGTGAGGCCCCGGTTGATCGGCCGCCATGTCGTGCCGGCGTCGTCACTCCGGAACGCGCCCGCCGCCGAGATGGCGATGAAGATGCGCTCGGGGTGGCCCGGATCCAGGAGGATCGTGTGCAGACACATCCCACCGGCGCCGGGCTGCCAGGAGGACGCCGAGCCGTGGCCGCGCAGGCCGGGGAGCTCCTGCCACGTCTGCCCGCCATCGGCCGAGCGGAACAGGGCGGCGTCCTCGACCCCGGCGTAGACCGTGTCCGGATCGGTGAGGGAGGGCTCGAGATGCCAGACCCGCGCGAACTCCCAGGGGTGCGGCGTCCCGTCGTACCACTGGTGAGTCCCGGTGACCCCCTCGTACACGAACTTGTTCCCCACGGGCTCCCACGTCTTGCCCCCGTCATCGGAGCGCTGGATCAGCTGCCCGAACCAGCTGCTGGACTGCGAGGCATACAGCCGATTCGGGTCCGCGGGTGATCCCTTGAGGTGGTACATCTCCCAGCCCCCGAAGTGCGGGCCAGTGATATCCCACTGCGTGCGCCTGCCGTCCGACGTCATGACGAAGGCGCCCTTGCGCGTCCCGACCAGTATCCGTACGCTGCTCATCCCCGCCTCCTTCCCGGTCCGACACGCCTTCCCTCAGGCGCCGGACCTCGACGGTGCTCGATCCCCGGGGGCAATGGGAAGCCCAGGCAGCGCTCGCCGCCGTGCATCCCCGTGTTCAGAATTCTACGACCCAGGGCAAGCGGGCGGCTTCACGCGGGATCCGGTGTCCGTCAGGCCGGGCGGCCCCCGGATGCGGTCGACGACCCGCGATGCGGCGCCAGCTGCCAGCGGCCATAGGCGACAAACGCCGCGAAGAACCCCACCACGACCGAGATCAGCGCCGCCACGACATCACCGCCCGCCAGCGTGACCACCGTGGCCCCGATCATGATGATGACGAGGCCGCAGGCGGCCAGCGGGGTGAGGCCCGGCCGGATGCGCAGGAGCCCGGGCAGGATCAGGCCGAGCGCGCCGAGCATCTCGGCCACGCCGATGAACCGCATGAACGAGCCCGGCAGCGCCACCGGCCCCGTCAGCTTCTCGAGCGGCAGGACCAGCTTCATTCCCCCGGCCCACAGAAAGAGGAGCGCGAGCAGCCCCTGAACGATCCACAGCGCATGGGTCATGATCGGTCTCCTCCACCCCCCGCGAGGATGAGGACGGGGGCCTCCGCTCTCGCCGAAGTGTCCGCCTGCAATGGTGGGCCGTCAAGGAGTCGCCCCTTGGACCCGCTGAGTGCGGTGCCCTCCGCGATCACGCCCGACGGTCTCCTGCTACAGCTCGACGATGCCGTCGGTCACCCGGCTCAGGCGCTCGAGCACCAGCGGGTCGTGCCCCGGGATCACGAGGTCCGCCCCCCCGGCCAGCTCGCCGTGGGCATGGTCAAGCCTCCTGTCTTGTGCGAGATTCTACGGATCCCGGCGTCAACGTCAGACCCCACCCCTGAGACCCAAGGAGGAGCCATGACCACCCCCGCGCCAGTTCCGCCGGTCCGCAACGAGGTCCGCCCGGTCGTGCCCCGGCTCATCGAGCTCACCGAGACGCTCCTCTACCCCGACATCTGGGAGCGCCCGGGGCTGTCCAAGCGCGACCGGAGCCTCATCACCGTCGCGGCGCTGGTGGCCCTCTACCGACCCGACCAGCTCAAGGGCCACACCGAGCGCGCGCTGGCCAACGGCGTCACGAAGGAGGAGATCGGCGAGCTCATCACCCACCTGGCCTTCTACGCCGGCTGGCCCAGCGCCATGTCGGCCGCACGCGTGGTCAAGCAAGTCTTCGAGGAGAAGAAGGCGTGAAGGTCGGATTCATCGGACTGGGCACCATGGGCCCCAGCAGCGGCACGCGCCGCCCGTCGAACTCGAAGCCCTTCGAGAGCGCGGCGGGGGAGAGGATCTCCCCATGCTGATCGGTCTGCTGACGGAGGAACTCGAAGGCCCGCGTCCGCACCCGGTCATCGACATCCGCCTCGGACACGCCCCCTACCCTCGGTACACCGTGTCGGCGTGCCATTCCAGGAACTCGCGGCCGGGCTGGTCCGCAGCCTGGCCCGGCAGCCAGATCCGGTTCCCGGAGTGCGGGTAGTTGACCTCCTCGAGATCAGGCCGCCGGCTCAGGAACCGGCACCAGTCTCTATCGGTGACTGCCACCCAGGCTCGCACAGCCGCATCTTACCCGAAGATCCAGGTGAGGGGGATCCTGCTTGCTCCGGAGGCGCCCGAGGAGCCTGGTGGGCCGCCAAGGGCTCGAGCCTTGGAGCTTGCCGTTGGGTGGCGCCTGCCCGGCGGCCGATCCGCAGTGTGGGCAAGGAGCTCGACGGGTGAAAGACCCTCAGCATGGTCCAGCGCCACGCGCAGGCGTGCGAGGCATCCTGCGTGCCGCGGTTGAAAAGCGTTACTTCCTGCGGTAACATCAGTCGTGCCGAAAGATTCGGCGTGGCGGCTATATCTTCCTCTCCCGGCGGAGCGATCATCCGCCGCGGCATGTCCACGTCTACCGGAACGGCAGGTTCATCGTGAAGTGGGATCTCGAGAACAGGATGCCGATGAAGGGGAAGGCATCGGCCAAGGTCCTCGAGTTGATCGCGCAGCTCGAGGCCGAGGAGCGGCTATGAAGATTCGCAGCGTGAAGGCCAACAATCGACGCAAGGCCTTCGAGGTGATGGCAGCCGGGAAGCGGCTCCTGTTCCCGTTTGCCCAGCTCCTCGAGGTGCAGCCAACGGCCGAGGATCCCATCGCGCGCGCGTACGTCGACCGGGAGCTGGACGCAGAGGGATTCACGTATGCGCTCAAGTCCGGTCAGGAGGGGACCGTCCACGTGGAGGACGTTCTCGAGTACAACCAGGACCCCGACCACCTGCGCGATCTGCTCGTGTATCAGCTGACGCTCGAAGCCCAGAAGCGCATCGCCGCCTCGCCGCTGGCCAAGCGCGAGATCATCCGTCGGCTCGGAACCTCCCCGACGCAGCTCTACCGACTCCTGGATCAGACGAACTACCGGAAGTCTGTCGACCAGCTGCTCCGGCTCCTCCAGGTGCTGGATTGCGACGTGCAGCTCGTCGTGCACGCAAAGAGCGCCTAGCCAGGGCCGCCCCCCTGGGCCTGCTCGCGCCAACACGAAGAGGCCGGCGGCTGGGCCACGCCAATCTACGTCAGCCGACGGAGGCGCCCGGCGACGGCCCGCACGTTGCGCGGGGCGGCGAGCCAGATGGCGACGGCCGAGACCGCGCTGCCGCCGATGGCGATCGAGAAGGCCAGGGCGTAGCTTCCGGTGGCGTCGTGGAGCGCGCCCGTCGCCCACGCGCCGGCGGCCCCGCCCGCCACGGCCGCCAGCATGAGGGTGCCGAAGATGGCGCCGTACTCCCGACCCTCGAAGATCTCGACGGGGATCGCGCCGAGGACGGAGGTGAGGCCATAGCCGAGCATGCCCTGCGAGAGGATCATCAGCCAGAGCAGCCCCGGCGTCGGGGCGTGGCGCAGGAGGAGCAGGGCGAGGTAGCAGAGGGCGAAGCCCACGCAGCCCACCGTCCACACCCATTCGCGCCCGATCCGGTCCGAGAGATGGCCGAGCGCGATCTGGCCGGGAACGGCCACGAGGCTCACGAATCCGAGCGCCCACGCGGCGCCGGTCGACGTGAACCCGACCTCGACCAGGTACTTCGTCTGGTGGACCTGCACCGCGTACCAGGCGAACATCGCCCAGAAGTATCCCAGCGCGATCCACCAGAACCGGCCCGTGCGCAGGGCGCGGCCGAGCGTCCAGTCCACGGCGGCCCAGGCCCGGTCGACCACGTTCGTCAGTGGGCCGCCGGGGGCGGCATCGCGCGAGGCGCGGTCACCGTCCGGCAAGAGCCCCAGGTCCTCGGGCCGCCGCCGCACCATGAGGTTGAGCGGCGCCAGCACGCCCAGCGTCACGAGGCCGAGGGCAAGGCAGGCGGTCCGCCAGCCAGCGCGCCCGATGAGGGACTGCACCCAGGGCAACAGGATGATCGAGCCCCCGCCGACGCCGGAGTACGCCACGCTCATGGCGAGTCCCCGCCGGCGCACGAACCAGCTGGGCAGGTAGAGCGCCTGACCGGTGTACGAGAGGCAGATGCTGCCCCCGCCGACCAGCACGCCGAGCGTGGCGTAGAGATGCCAGGGCTCCCGCACCAGCGGGGCCAGCATCAGCCCGGCCGCCATCAAGCCCACGCCGAGTTCCATGACGACCCGGGGGCCGCGCCGGTCCATCAGTCGACCGAGGAACGGGCTCAGGACCCCTGAGACGAGGAAGCCGAAGGAGAAGGCCCCGGCCGTCACGCCGCGCTCCCAGCCGAACTCGTCGAGGATCGGCGGGAAGAGCAGCGAGAAGGCGGTCCGCGCGTTGACGCCCACCCCCATGGTGACGAAGGCGACCGCCACGATGACCCACCCGTAGAAGAAGGGCGCGCGCACGCGAGGATTCCCGCCCGCTCCGACCACGCCGGAGCCGGGCTACCCGGGTGCCGGCGGGATCAGGTTCAGCGGGGGCTCGCCCTGCGCGGCCCGGCGGATGTTCTCCGCGATGAGCGTCGCCCGCGCCTCCACCATCCCTTCGGTCCAGCCGGCCACGTGCGGCGTCATCAGCACGTTGGGCAGATCGTGGAAGGCACGGCGCCCGGGAAAGGTCGGGCCGGCGCCCGCCGGATACCGATACCAGACGTCGAGGGCGGCGCCGGCGATCGTCCGCTGGGCCAGCGCCTGGTAGAGCGCCTCCTCGTCGACGATCTCGGCGCGCGCCACGTTGACGAGGACCGCATTCGCCTTCATCAGGCCGAGCTCCCGCTCTCCGAGGAGCCCGCGCGTCGCCTGCGTGAGCGAGAGCGTGATCACCAGGTAGTCGGCCCGCCGCAGGACTGCGTCCAGGGCGTCGGGGTCGCCGAGGAAATCGAGCGCCGGCGCGACGGGCTGCGTCGCGTCGCGCCGGATGGCCCAGACGGCCATGTCGAAGGCCCGGGCCCGCCTGGCGACAGCCCGTCCGATCCGGCCGTACCCGAGGATGCCGAGCGTCTTGCCGGCCAGTTCCGGCCACGGCGCCGGTGGCGAGCCTGGCGCCCACTGGCTCTCCCACTCCCCCCGCCGCAGGCGAGCGTCGAGGCGGCTGAACCCACGGCTCAGGGCCACCATCGCCCCGACCACGTACTCCGCGATGCCCACCTCGTGGCCGTAGGCGTTCGCCAGCCATGTGCCGGCCGGCAGCGCCGATCGGTCGATCCGGTCGACGCCGGCGCCCGGCACCTGCACGAGCTTGAGCCGCCGCGCCGCCTCTCCCATCTCACGGGTGAAGGCGAGGGTGACCAGGACGTCGACCTCGGACAGCCGCGAGACGATCCCGACCTCGTCGGCCACGATGACGTGGCACGGCATGTCCAGGCGGGCCCGCACGGCCTCTTCGAGACTCGCGGAGAAGGTTCCGGCGAAGCCGATTCCGAGCATGAACGGCCTCCTTTCTGGCTCCGGTCGCAGCATGCCGGGCGCCGAGCGCGCATGCCTGACACACTTCAGACGATTCCTGCCACCGGGCTCCCTCGCGCTTGCGCGAACGGATGCCGGAGAGCAAGATTCCCCTCGTCATGGCGAAGCGCGTCGTCCTCCTCGTGGTCCCCCCGGTGGACGAGCTCGACCTCGTCGGGCCGGTCGAGGTGTTCGGGACGGCGAATCGCTTGCTGGGGGGCGGCCGGAAGCCCTATGCGGTCGAGGTCGTCACCACGGCGCCAGATCGACGGGTCGAGGGAGAGTCCGGGCTGTCGCTCCTCGCGCATCGGCACTATCGTGACGCGGGCGGCCGCGCCGACTCCGTGCTGATCGTCTGTGGCGTCGGCGCCCGCACGATGCGCGATCCGGCGCTCTTCGGCTGGCTCAGACGGGTGGCGGCGACCACTCGCCGCCTCGGGTCGGTGTGCGTCGGCGCCTTTCTCCTGGCCGGAGCCGGTATCCTGGATGGCCGCCGGGCAACCGCGCACTGGAGGTACGCGCGGGAGTTCGCCGATCGCTACCCGCGGGTCGCCGTCGATCCCCGACCGACGTGGGTCCAGGACGGCAACATCTACACCTCGGCTGGTATCTCAGCCGGGATGGATCTCGCGCTCGCCTGGGTCGAAGAGGACTTCGGCACCGCCGCGGCCCTGAAGGTGGCGCGCGAGCTGGTGTTGTTCCTCCGCCGCCCGGGCGGTCAGGACCAGCTCAGCGTCGCACTCGAAACGCAGGCCTCGCACACGAGGTCGATGCACGAGCTGCAGGTGTGGATGACGGAACACCTCGACCAGCCACTGTCGGTCGACGCGCTCGCCGATCGGGTCGCGATGAGCGCGCGGAACTTCGCGCGGGTCTTCACGCGGGAGTTCGGTACCTCGCCCGGCCACTATCTCCTCCTGGTGCGCGTCGAGGCCGCCCGGCGGCTCCTGGAGCAGACCGACAGGAGTCTCGAGCAAGTGGCGAACGCGTCCGGGTTCCGGAGCGTCGACGTCATGCGACGGGCTCTCCTCCGGGCCCTGGGGACGACACCGCGCCGATATCGGCGCCACTTTCAGACTCCCGCCGCGAGCGCTCGCATGAGGGCGGCGGAGCTCCACGGCCCGCTGGTCGCTGCCCGACGAGAAATCGCGAGGACCGCCCGCGTAGCCACGACCTCGAACCGTCGGCAGAACCTGCGTGTGGCTGTCGCTGGCCTCGGCGAGCGGGACCTCCGCCCGGTGGGTGGCTCGAGCGTTCCGCGGGCGAGCGGCCCGTCTCGTCCCGGCCAGGTCGGCAAGACCTGACTGCTCGGCGCCGCTCCCGGTTCGTCGTCCACCTCGAGGAGGTGAAGGAGCCGACGTGACCCCCGGCGTCGGCGGCGCGCGCCGCGAGGAGTCGGCGGGGAACGACGAGCCGTCTCACGCGACGCGCGCGATCACGGCTCCCGAGACGTTGGAAACCGGCGCCGGACCGAACGCGCCCGCGCCGGCCGCGAGCTCGAGCCCGCCCGTGACGGGCGAGATCCTCGTCACCACCGGCGCCTCGTCGCCCCAGCTAAAGAAGCAGAGCTTCATCTCGCCGCCCTCGAGGACCGGCTGGTTGACGAGGGCGACGGCGTGCGCGTTGAGTCCACCCACCGGCGACTCCAGGGCGGTCGTGAAGAAGGAAAATCGTCCGAACAGGACGATGTCGGTCTTCTCCGACGGGCCGAGCTTCGCGAGGGCCGAGGCCGGTGTCTCGGACGCGGCGAAGCCGATGCTCTTCACTTCCGTGTAGAGACCGGTGCCCTCGAAGAGCTCGGCACACGAGCCCTGCGTGATGTTGGGCGATGCCCCCGTGTCGTTGATGGGCCCCTCGTAGTCGATGACGTCGTTCGACTCGTCCTGCACGGCCCCGAGGAGGATCCAGTCCGTGTGCGTGAAGACGATCGGCCGGGTGCGCCCCGGCGGCAGCGGTGCGCTCGCCAGCTCGCCGCGCACGTACGTCGGCAGGTCGAACGCGTAGAGCTCCGCCGGCACCTCGATGCTCATGCTGCCGAGCGTGCCCGCACCCGTGTCGTACAGGCTCACTCCGAACCGAGCGACCGTCTCGGGGAAGCGCCGGAGCTGTGCGTTCAAGAACGCCGCCGGCAGGCACCAGCCGAAGCTGCCCTGTCGCAGCCGCCACGGCTCGAGGACGAGCTGCTTCAGCCGGCTGCCGAACTCGGCGCGCGGGCAGAACCAGCGCACCGGCTCGCTGCCGCGATCGCGCAACCACACGTCGACGAGGTCGATCGCCGCACGCTGCCGATCGCTCGACGGGGGCGTCGCCCCCAGCAGGAGGCGTGTGAGCGGGATCACCCCGGTCAGGACCATCGCTTGCCCTCCTCCGGATCCTGCGGCGTCCCGGGCGCCCCACGTGCGCGCTCGGGCAACCGCGACGCGACCACTGCCGATGCGCCCCGCACCCGCCGCAACGGATCGGGGCGGCTCGCGCGAAGCATCTCCCCCGTCTTCTGCGCGGTCGCGCGGCGCTTCTTCCTGGGCGGAAGCAGTCCGCGCGACCCCGCGATGACGATCGGCCGCATCTTCTCCGGCAGCGGCAGGCGGATACCCGGCAGTCGCGGCCGCTCGTCCTTCGGGTCGGGGGCCGCGGGCGCCGCCGCAAGGAACGAGACCGTCGCCTCGGTGCGCTGGCCCTGTCCGTCGAGCACGACCACGCTCAGCGCGTTGACGCCGGCGCTGAGCTGCGACGGATCGAGCGTTCCCGTCAGCAAGGTTCCGCCGCGCTCGGAGCGCACGACGTCGCCCAGAAGCACCCCTGAGATCGGTCGGCCGAGCCCGCGGATCGACGTCGCACCCGAGCCGCCGAGGAGCAGACCGCGGTCGCGTCCCGCGCCCCCGCCGCGGCTCACGGCATCGCTCGGCGTCACCACGTCGCGAACGCCCGAGAGCTCGCCGGGCCGAACGCCGCCCGGCGCCGCGCCGGCGGACCGTGCGGCAGCGCCCCCGCCCCCGGACGCGCCGAGGCGTCCAGCGTGCCGCGTCAGAAGGCGCGCCACGGCCCGCTCGCGAAGCACCTCCCGTGCGAGCGCAAGACCGGCCGCTCCGTGGCCGCCGTGACCGCGCAGCTGCTTCGCGCCCCCGACCGCTCGGTTGCCGCGCAGTGCTGCGCCGGTGATCGGATGCGCCGGCAAGCCGAGGCCCCTCAGCCCTCCCTTCCCCGGCCCGCTGCCGGCGAGCGGCGCCACGGTGAATCTCGACAGCGGCACGGGCTCGCCGTTCAGGAACACGAGCAGCCGCGGCGGCGCCTCCTCGCCCTCCTCGACGATCGACTCCGGCACCCCCTCGATGCGGACGCGCACGCTCGTCGGCCGATCGACGACCTGCATTCGCGCCGGCGAGAGGATCGCGACCGAGCGCGTCCCCGGCGCCGTCTCGGCCCGGCGCTTCTCGAGCGTGGCCTGCTCGGTCTCGAGGCCGGCCTTCTCCGTCTCGCGCGCCTGGAGCTGCTGCTCGGCGGCGAAGGCAGCCGCGAGCTTGCCGGCCGCCGCCTCGATCGCCGCTTCGACCGCGCCGAGCCCGCGCCCGACTTGCCGCACGACCGCCAGCACGTCGTCGAGCGGGATGTCGATGCGCCCGAGGTCGATGGCGTAGCTCGCCGTGCGGTTCCGCGTGGCGAAGTCCCACGGCGCCGGGCCAACGTGCTCGACCACGGTGTACTGCCAGGACACCTCGAACTCGAGATCGATGCGCGGATCGTCGCCGAAGGCTCCCTCCACGGCGTCCTCGATGCGGTCGAGGACCAGCTCGAGCAGCTGGGGCGCCAGCGGCGCGTTCGCGTCGAGCTCCCGCACGTCGTCCACCAGGTCATCGAGAGACGACGCCACCACGCCCACCGCGTCGAGGATCACGGAGACCACACCCGTGTTGAGCGCCGACCGCAGCGCGCTGCGCATGGTCGACTCGACCGAGCCCTTGATGTCCGCCGGCACCCAGTGCTTGTAGATGTCGTTCGATTCGAGCAGGTCCGTCGCCGCGCCGACGGCGGAATCGACCAGTCCATCCTTGAGCCGGTTCCGGCCCGTCGTCGTGTCGAGGCTCGCCAGGCTCTCGAGGAGCGCGTCGGCTGCCTCCGCGAAGCGCTCGGCCACCTCCTGGGCGAGCGCGGCGATCTCGGCCACGAGCTCGAGCAGCCGCTGCCCGAGCGCGCCCAGCGCGGCGATCACCTCCGCCGCGAGGTCGACGACGAGCTGCGCCGCACCCTCGATCGCCTCCGCCAGATCCTCGAGGAGCTTGAGGCCGATGCGCTCGATCAGCAGCTCGACCAGCCGGAAGAAGCGCTCGACGCCGATCGTGCCCAGCTCCTGCCCGAGCGCGGAGATCGCCTCGAACTGCGGCACGAAGTTGTCGCGTGCCAGCTCGTCGAGGAACGCACCGCCGCCCGCCGCGGGGAGCGGGTCGATGACCTGGTACATGAGCGCGCGCAGACGCTGGCGCTGGCTGCTCGGCAGCGGCCCGTAGACCTCGGCGCCGATGCGCAAAACCTCGGCCAGCAGGTCGGCGATGTCCTCCGCGGCCATGCCGGCCGCCGGGTTGCCGGCGAGGAGCGACACGATGCCGCCCGGGTCGTCGATGTGGTCGGCCAGCTCGTTCAGGATGCCGGAGAGCTGCTGCTGCACCGTCGCGAGCAGAACGTCCCCCGCGGCGACGACGCTGCGGCCCAGCACCTTCATCACGATGCCCGACAGGGCCTCGGTGACCTGGCTCGTCGGCACAGCGTCTCGGCTCCAGCGCAGCGCCTGATCGAAGACCGTGTCCACCGCGAAGAGCGCGGACGGCACGAGCACCTCGTCGACGAGCGTCTTGACGTCGGTGCTCGCCGGCAGGCTGCTTCGCACGGCCGGCGCGATCACGCCGGCCACCTGCTCGTGGACGAAGGCGCGCAGGGAGTCGGCGAGCGCCGTCAGGGTCGCCACGTCGTCGAGCTGGCCGGCGCCGTCGCGCACGACGGCGCCGGCATTCCCGAGCAGCGCACGCGCGATGTCGTTGGGGCTCGCGCCGATCGGGCCCCGGAAGGCGTCGAGGAACGCCTCGGCGCCCGGCGCAACGCGGCGCACGAGGTCGAGCACGGTCGCGTCGGCGAGGAAGTCGACCAGGTGTTCCTTCTTGAGCGCCGCGCCGCCGGCCAGGCCCAGGCGAGCGCGGAGGACGCCGGCGACCGCGGCGGGAGGCTGGCTCGCGAGGTCTCCGGTGAACGACTCGTGAGCGGTCCGCGTCGGCAGGCCGATGATCGACACGGATCCGCTGGCGCGCACGACGCGCGCCGCGGCGGCGACGGCGAGCTGTCCTGCGGCCCACAGGATGGACAGGCCACGCCCGATCGTGGCGTCCGTGCCGAGCCCGAGTGCGCCCGCGAGGTCCAGGGCGGGCCCAACGACCTGGCTCCAGTAGGTGAGGTTCGCGGCCGTGCCCTCGAACGGCTGCGCGGGCATCGCCGCGAGCCGGTCCGCGAGGGCGCGACGCTGCGCGATCGCGGCGTTCCACGCGGCGGCGTCCGCGCTCGCGCGAGCCGAGAGGACGCTCTGCAGCTCGGACAGCCCCGCTTCGACCGCCTTGCTCAGGAGGAAGCGCTGGCTCTCCTCGAGCACCACCTGCCCGCACCGCAGCGCGACCGCGCGCGCGCCATCGGCGTCCCGCGGAGGATTCTGCCGCGTGAGGAAGTCGCCCAGCTCGTACGCCGCACGCAGCGCGATCTTGCAGGGAGCCCGCGCGGCGTCGACGAGCTGCGCCAGCCCCGGGTCGTCGATGGGAACGCCGGCGGCGACCTGCTCCGCCACCGCGTCCACCAGGAGGTCGACCGAGCGACCGACGAGCCGACTGAAGTCCTGGATGCCGAGGCGCGCGAAGAGGCGGAAGCCAGCGCCCGCTTTCAGCCCGGCGCCGAGACCCGCGACGATGTTGAAGCCGGGACGCAGGCCCCGCGCCGGATCGTCGAGGGCGGTCCCCGTGATGACGAGATCCGCATAGGCCTGGGCCGTGAGCGCGGCCTTGGCAAAGAGCCCAGCCGAGACCTCGACCTCCTCCAGGAACACGCGAAACAGCTGCGCCGGCAGGCCGGCCATCTCGGGCGTCTGCTCGACGAGGGCGATGAAGTCACCGATGCTGAGACCGACGCTGGCCCGCACGGCCGCGGCCAGCTCGGCGATGGCTTCCAGGCGGACGGCCAGACCGACCTCCCCGAACAGGTTCATCGGCACCTGGACCTGCGCGGTGAGCGCCGCCTGCGCCTGCGCCTCTCCCGAGAGCTGAGCCGTCAGGAACTGGCTGAGGCCGAGGTCCACGGAGGCGAGGACCTGTGCGCCGACATCGAGGTTGATGCCGCGCTTGAGCTCGGCAGCCCCGCGCACCGTCACCTCGGCCGAGCCGCTCGCCGCGCCCCAGTCGGTCGCAGCGGTGCCGCCCGCGCTGAAGACGCTCTTGCTCAGATCGAGCGATGGCATGAGGGTTCTCTCCCCGCGGCCGGACGACAGCCCGCCTCTCCTGCACTCATTGCTCGCCGCTCCGCCCCCGCCGCTTCCTGATCAGGGCAAGGCCGACCACAGGCACGACGACCGGCGGTGCTCGCGCGTTCACCTCGACTGCCTCGCCCCGGGTCCTCCGGAAGCATAACGCATCAGTCAAGCGCCTCCCTGAGGTTCGCCGTTGTCGAGGTCCGCCTTGAGGCGCTGACTGACGAGAAAACGGTACTCGCTGCCGCCAGACAGCCGCCCAGGCGCGCACAGGCTACCTCGGGCGCACGCGGTCAGGGGAGAGACAGATGCGCGCTCGTGGTGTATGAATTGGGGAATAGCGCCAGTCATCCGAGCTTGCTATTGTCGAACCGTAGACGCAGACGGCGAGCATAGGTCGATCAACGTGAGCCAGTCAGAGTCGCTGAGGCTTCTCCGCGAGGAAGGGATTGCACTTGCTTCGCAACCCTCCATCAGCCGTGAAGTGGCGGAGGACTGGCGTAGGCGTACATTGGCGGCCCTGGAGGGAGCGTACGGGCGGGCCTCTTCGCACGTTCGAGACTTCTCGCTACTTTACTCGCTCACGATCCAAGACGTCAGCGGCTCTACAGGTCCGTAAACTCTTCGCCCTCACCGACGAGGCCCTGCTTCGGCAGGAAGACGCGCTTCCTTTCGTCAGCGACGACCTTGCCGATTATGTGCGTCGCGAACCCGCTCGCCGCGAAGGCTTGCTTCACCGCCTTGATCAACACTTCGTCATCCTGAACGATGAGGCAGAATCCAATTCCCATGTTGAAGACCCGATACATCTCTCGCGCGGGAATGGCGCCGGTTTCTTGAATCAAATCAAAGATCGGCTGTGGCTCCGGTAGGTCATCGATGTGAAAGCCGACATTTGAGTCAATGCGCGCCAAGTTCAGAAAGCCGTCACTCGTCACGTTGACAAGACCTCGAATCGGCAGCTGCTGCCGATTCACGAGATCGACCACCGGACGAACATAAATGTGGGTGGGTTGGAGCAGCTCCTCCCCCACCGTACGGCCGAGGTCGGCCACGTACTGATCGGCTTTCAGTTTTCCCTCGTCCAACAGCGCTCTTCGGGCGAGCGTGAGACCGTTGCTGTGAATACCACTGCTACGGACACCTATGATGATGTCCCCGGGGGTGACCTCCCTCCCGAGAATAATTCGGGACAAGGGCACAATGCCGGCGCACATCCCGACAACATCTAAGCCGCGCCCCGGCCCGTGGCCCTTGATGATGTCCGGGATTTGCGAGATCTCCCCGCCGACGATGGCAACGCCGGCCAGTTCTGCGCCTCGATAAAGACCCTCGGCGATCTCTTCTAACACCCGTGGTGTAGCGCTTTCGATTGCGATGTAGTCGAGAAAGGAGATTGGCTCGGCGCCAACGCAGATCGCATCGTTGACGTTCATCGCCACGCAATCGATTCCGATCGTGTCGTAGCGGTCAAGCATCTCTGCGATTAGCACTTTGCTACCGACCCCGTCCGTGCAGAGCGCAAGCCCCAAGCCGTGCCCAATGTCGACGACGCTTGCAAAGAACCCGACATCGACAACGCGGTGGCCTGGTTGCCCTTCCTTCCGAAATGCCGCGGTCTTGTTCACCCAGCGGAGCAACGCGCCTAGGCCGAGCTGCGTGTTGTCGAGCACTCCTGTAGCGTCGTAGCTCAGCGAGCGATTAGTGGGCATGGATTCCTTGCCGGCGAGTGAATGCGACACGTCTAGACCCCATAGCCCGACGACTCAGGCAGACGCCGTACGGGGCCATCGGAACCTTGCCCCGCAAGATGTAGTGATCGACCCCACACTGGGATACAGCTTGTAGTAGGCAACTGCCCGTTTGTCAAGCGAAAACGTGACCTCCAGTTCGAGGATATCTTACTCTACACGGCCTCGCCATACGGCGCTTCCAGATGCGCAGCGGAAGGCCTCGAATGAGTCGCTGGTGCCATCGCAATACCGCGCGGTCAGGCCGTGGACCCGACCGAGGATCACCTTGCCTCAGGGGTGGACCAACAGGGGGTCGCTGCCCGCCAAGAACGCGATCAGGGCCATGAGAGCGGCGACGGCCTCGGGATCCCCGAGCAGGCCTTCACGTGGACTTGCACCAGATCGGCAGCGGAGCACCCAATATAACCGATTAACAGGATTGAGCTTCCTTGAGGTCTCCCGCTTGACAGGTCGCTCCCACGGCCCGGCCGGAGCGACATTCGACCGCCATGTCATGCCTGCGCCGACCGTGGCCGCCGATCCCCGGGGAGGCCCCTCTCACCCCCGCGTGACGCCGTTGTCGCCACAGGCGGGGCAATGCCACACGATGGTCTCGCCGTCGGCCTCAAGGGACGCGACGATCTCGCCAGGACACCGCCGGCGCCCCGGGCTCCGCCGGCTCTCCACGTTCGTCCGTTGGTCAGCAGCCGCCCGCCCGCTCGTCACCCAGGCGACGATCGCCCCGAGGAAGAGCGCCAGGTTGAGGGCCGGGCCAGGCAGGTCAACCATGGTGCCGGAGCCATCCAGGTAGTGCCTCATGTCGGTCACCCACGTGGGCCCGATCGGACGGCTCCTCCCCATCACCGGGCCCCCTCTTGCTCTCGGTCGTCACGCTCTCGGAGCGGATAGGGCCCCACGTAGCCGCTCGCCGGGAGGCGGCCTGCCCTCTCCGGACCCGCCGCGCTCTCCCCCGGACTCGCGATTGCCTTGAGCCGTAGATCCCCGGCCTCCGGCTTGAGACGCCCGGCGATCCTCCACGCCTGCCGTGTCGCACCGAGCTGACCCGGCGCCACCTCCCCGGCCGCGAGCAGGCGCGCCCCCATCAGGAAGTCGGTGTCGAAGAAGAACCGGTCCACGATGGCGTTGAAGTCGATGACCTCGATGTCATACGGGCCGACCTGGTCCTCGGCGCCGATGGCCCCGTCGTTATGGAGGTCGAAGAAGATCTGAGGACCCGAGTACAGGACCAGCCAGTGGTAGTCGGTGAGCTGGTAGCGCCGCCCGCCGTCTCGGCTGGCGCGCAGCAGGCGGTCGATGACGCGGACCAGCTCCCGCCGCGTGAAGAAGGCCGCCAGCTCCGGGCACAGGTCGCGATAGAACTCGTCGAGCTCCAGTGCCTCCGCCGCCGTGAGCCGATGGCCAGGGAGATAGCGGAGGAGGTGGACATCGCGCACGTGCGCCAGCGCCTCGTGGACGATCGCGAGAAAGATGGGATCGGGCTCATCCTGGAAGACGATCATCGGCTCCCTCGCCCGGGTGGCGTCAGCAGACTATAGCCGAGAACGGCAACGATGAGGAGCGCCGCCTCTACGCTCCCCCTCATGCCAGCACGTACCGCGCCGTCGGCCCCTTCCCTACCTGCCGCAAGAACCCCATCCTCGTCAAGATGTTCAGCTCCACCCTCGCCGTCTCTCCGGAGACGCCACATTGCTCAGCGAGTTGACGGCGGTTCACGGCACCCTGTTCCTGAGCGATTCTCAGCGCCGTCTCCTGCCGCTTGCTCGCTGGCGGCGGTGGCCCTGCCAGGACGCCTGGTCGGGCCGGCCCCTCTCCGCCAGCGGCCGATGGCCTCCCGAGTCGTGGGCCACTCGCGATCCTGAGGTCGTCCTGCTGAATCCACCCCCTGCTGAATCCACCCCTCCTCGCGCAGGACCATGGCCTCCTTGAGCGCCTTCGACAGCGCGCGCACGTTGCCGGACCACTCGTGCGCCATCATCGCTGCCAGTGCCTCCGGCCTCAGCCCCTCGATCGCAAGGGCATGCTTGCCGTTGAACAAGATCCGGAAGTGCTCGATGGGGAGGGGGGTGTCCTCGCGCCGCGCCCGGAGCGGCGGCACCTCCAGCACGATGTCGGTCAGCCGGTCGTAGAGATCCTCGCGGAACTCCCGACGCGTCACCGCCTGCTCCAGATCCCGGTTCGTCGCCGCGATCACCCGCTCATCGACCCTGGTCGTTCTCGTGGAGCCCACCGGTCTCAGCTCCCCGTTCTCGAGAAAGCGGAGGAGCATGGCCTGCGCCTCGAGTGGCAGCTCGCCGACCTCGTCCAGGAAGACGGTCCCTCCATGGGCAAGAGCGAGGAGGCCTTCCTTCCGGGCGACGGCCCCGGTGAAGGCCCCCCGCTCGTTGCCGAAGAGGTCGCTCAGGAGCATCTCCCGCACCAGCGTCGCGCAGTTGACGACCTGCCAGGGACGCTCCCTCCTGGCGCCGAGCCGGCGGACCACCGAGGCAACCAGGTCCTTCCCCGTCCCGGTCTCCCCCTGCCACGGGATCATCGGCCGGAGCGCCGCGATGCAGGCGCTGTTCCGGCGGATGGAAGGAGGGCAGATCTGCTCCCGCCATCCGCGCCCAGCTCCCGCCCCGCCGGCGGCGAGGAGGACCGCGTACTTGTATGTCGCCGTGTACTTCCCCTCGTCGAGCAGCCCGAGGCCCTTCTCGGCGAAGGCGATGGCGCCGCGCTCCGCGCGCGACGGGTCAGCCGCGCGCCCCCGCGTCTTTCCGTGCTACGGTGGCCGCGGAGGCTCAACGCCCATGGACACCGCGAAGCTCACGGTCCTCAGGTGAGAGATCCTCGCCCTCCCCGAGGCCGAGCGCGACACTCTCGCCCGCGAGCTCCTGCCCGAGCTGCTCCTCACCCGCCCGGGCCTGGCTCTGATCGACGAGGCTCTCGAGGAGCTCTCGGACGAGCAACTCGTCGCCCTGGTCGAGCGCGCCAGGGCGCGGGCTCGCGAGCTGTCCGAGGACGCCGTGGCAGCCGTGATCGCCGAGGGGCTGAAGGTCGGTCGGTCGTCGAGAGCGAGGTGATGGAGGGAGCGGGGCGGGCTCACTCCACCGGGCGACCGGCACCCTGAGGCGGCGCCGGCACGCGCGGGCCCGCGCTCAGGCCGAGCCCTCTCCAATGGGCAGATAGCGGATGCGGTGCCGGGCGTCCTCGACGATGATCACCACGCCACGCTCGAGCGCCTCGCCGGAGGCCTCGAGCACCGCGCCGAGCCGCTCGATGACCCGCGCCGGCCGGGTGTTGTGGAGCCGGAACAGGATGACCCGGGCGGGCGCACTCCCCACGAGGGCGGCGAGCTCACCGAAGTCGAGGTCGAAGGTGAGGACGATGCGTTCCTCGTGGAGGGCCTTGGCGAAGATCGCCTCGTCGGGCGGCCGCTGAAGACCTTCCTCACGCAGGTGGACAGCATCGTGGCCGGCCCGGCGGAGCCAGTCCACCACGCGCACATCCACGCCCATGTCGGCGAGGAAGCGCACCGGCGTCGGCTACGGGACGCGGACCTCTTCCCGCGTCAGCCAGGCGGCGTACTCGATGGCCTGCTGGATGTCCTTGCGCTCGAGATCCGGATAGCCGGCGAGGATGTCCTCGAAGGAGGCGCCATGCGCGATCTGGGCGACGATGACGGACACCGGGATGCGCAGGCCCCGGATGCAGGCCCGCCCTCCCATGATCCGCGGATCGAAGGTGATCCGGTCGAACACGGCGCCGCCTCCTTTCCTGACTGCCCCTAAGGTACTGCGCCCACAGGGCCGAGCGCAAACCCGAGGCGCGGGAGGAACCGCCGGCTCGCCTGCTCCGCCTCGCCGAGGAGGGTGCGCGCCGGCTGACCGAGCGGCAGCGCCACCTCCAGCGCCTGCTTGCGGAGGGCCCCACGACGAGTCCCGAGTCAGGAAGTTCCACAAGAAGGGGCTCAAGGACGCGAAGCTCCCGGCGTTCCGGCTCTACGACCTCCGGCACACCTACGCGAGCCTGCTCCTGGCCGCGGGCGCGCCGATCACCTACGTGGCCGCGCAGCTCGGGCACGCGAACCCGGGCACGACCCTCCGGTACTACGCGCGGTGGATCCCGAGCCGCGGCCAGCGGTGGGTGGATCTCCTGGACCGCGCGGCGAGTGCCGTGGTGGGCGCGGTCAGGGCCGCTGCCGAGGCCGTCTCCGGCCCGATCTGGAACCAGCTCTGGAACCAGACGGGCCCGAAACAGCAAATCGGGCACCCCGGCGCTCCGGAAGTGCCCGATTCGACTGGTGGGCCGTCAAGGACTCGAACCTTGGACCCGCTGATTAAGAGTCAGCTGCTCTACCAACTGAGCTAACGGCCCACATTCGCTGCCAGCGGCGACGACGGCGGCGACCACCACGCCCACCGGGTGCTACCGAGAGGTGGTGCGCCCAAGAGGATTCGAACCTCTGACCTTTAGCTCCGGAGGCTAACGCTCTATCCAGCTGAGCTATGGGCGCCCCTGTTGCCCGATCCGTCAGGGATTGGGGTGACCGAAGGGAATCGAACCCTCAACCCCTGGAGCCACAGTCCAGTGCTCTAACCAATTGAGCTACGGTCACCGTCCCGGGACGACAGCCGAGCCCTCATCCTATCCCAGCCCCCGGGCACGGTCAACCGCCGGAGCGGGCTCCGCCGGCTCCGCCGCCGGGAGGCTGGCCGTCGAGCGCCTGCCGCATGGCCCGGAGCCCGGCCTCGGGGGACCGGAGCGGCGTCTGGAGCCCGGCGCGGGCCTTGGCGATGCTGAGCCCCGCGCGCAAGGGGCGCGGGGCCTTCTGGCCGAGGTCCGCCGTGCTGACGGCGGTGAGGCGCGAGGGGTCCAGCTCGAAGATGCGGCAGGCCAGAAGCGCGAAGGCGTGGCGGTCGAGCACGCCGTCGCCCGCCAGGTGATAGACGCCGCGCAGATCCCGCTCGCAGCACTCGACGCTGGCCTGGGCCAGGTCGGCGTTGTAGGTGGGGCTCGAGACCTGGTCGGCGGGGATGCGCATGCCCTGGCCGCTCCGGCAGTTGCGGAGGAGCTGGTAGACGAAGTTCTTCTCCTGCCTGTCTGGGCCGTAGACGACGGTGGTCCGCACGACCAGCGCCCGCGGCAGCGCGGCCAGGAGGGCCTGTTCCCCTTCCCACTTGGAGCGCCCGTACTCGGAGAGCGGGTGGGCCGGATCGTCCTCGGCATAGGGGCCAGCCGTGCCATCGAAGACGTACTCGGTCGAGTAGTAGACGAAGCCCGCGCCGAGCCGCTGGCCCATGCGGGCCGCGAGAAGCGGCCCGTCGCGGTTGATGGCGCGGGCCTCGTCGGGATGGTCCTCGCAGTAGTCCACGTGGGTGAGGCCGGCGGGGCAGAGGATCCAGTCGGGCTTGATGAAGAAGATGGCGTGCTCGACGGCGCGCGCATCCGTGATGTCGAGCGGCCAGCACCCCTCGACCGGATGTCGCGCATAGGTCCCGGTCGCCTCGTGTCCCCGGGCGCGGAGGGCCTCGAGAAGGGCCGCGCCCACCTGGCCCGAAGCGCCGATGACGAGGGCGCGCATCAGCCGCTCCTCCTTCGGGTGGAGAGCACGCTGACGGCATGGTGCGCCCCACGGCTGCTCGCTTGCGTCATGGACAGGGGAGAGTCTACACTCGGCGCGCGATGCGCGACCGTTCTTTCCTCTCGCGGCTCGCGGGCGGGCCGCGCGCGTGGCGTGTCTCACGCCGGGGCGGCTGCTGAGCATGCGGCGCGGAGGGGCCCCACGCGTGCCGGCCTCCGTCCTCGCCGCGGGCCTGGCCGTCGCCATGGTCGCGGCGGGCGTGGGGACTGCAGCAGCGCAGTCGCGGGTCGGGCTCCAGGGACTGAGGCGCGTGGCGCTCGAGATCATCATGGCGCCGGATCACCCGCTGCTCGATCCCGGGGCGCTGGAGCAGCGGCTGGAGGCGTTCTTGCTGACCGGCGCCAGCGCGCCCAGGCTGGACCCTGAGAGTCTCGACCGGATCCGGCTGACGGTGGCGGTGCGCCAGTACTCGGGCTCCGAGCTGCGCGGCTTCTATCTCCCCTTCTCGGGCCTCTACGGGATCGGCAGCGTGAGGCTCTCGGTGGAGCGCCTGGCGACGATCCCCGGGCTCGCGGCGCCCATCCCCGCTGTGGTCTGGCAGCAGGAGCGCCAGGCGCGGGGGCCCTGGCATCGCTCGGCGGCCGAGATCATGGCGCTCGTGGAGGAGCTGGCCGCCGCCCTCGTCGAGGATGTCAGCGGGGGGCGGCAGTGAGCCCCTCGCGGCGCCCGCAGCGCGGGGCCCTCTAGCGTGTCGCGACGGCTCGGCTACACGCTGCCGCCGGCGCTCCGGGCGGAGCTCTCGCAGCAGGATCTCGCCTCGCGGCTCGGGCTGGCCATCCCGCTCGTGACGCTGGACGAGGAGGGGCGCCCTCACCCGATGCTCCTGTCCCATGTCGAGGTTCTGGCGCTGGGGCCGGAGACGATCCGCATCGTCATCGCCGCGGGAAGCCGGAGCGCCGCCAACCTCGCCGCGCGGGGACATGCCACGCTGCTCCTGATCGAGCCCGCGCACACTTTCTACGTGAAGGCGACGGCCACCGGGGGGCCGCTGGCCCTGGGCGGGCTCGCGCGCTTCGAGCTCACCGTGACCGAGGTGCTGGAGGACGCGCCGGCGGCCTGGGAAGAGGGGCTCGCGGTGACGGGCGGGATCACCTATGCGCCGGTGCCCGCGCTGGATGCCGCATGGGTCAGGGAGACGCTGGCCGCGCTCAGGGCCGAGCCCGGCTCGTGACCGATCCTTCCCTCGCCCTCCTCGCCGCCGTCGCGGCGGGGGCGGCCCTCCTGGTGGGCTTTCTCAAGACGAGCGTGGGGGGCGGCATCGGGCTCGCCCTCACTCCGCTCATGACGCTCGTGCTGCCCGCCCCTGCTGTCCTCGGGCTCCTCACCGTCATGCTGTGCCTGGGAGACCCGCCCTCGCTCTACTACTACTGGCTCCAGTGGGATCGGCGCCAGCTGAGGCTCCTCCTGCCCACCGTCCTGGTGGGAATCCTCGCGGGGGGCTGGCTCCTGGCCGGCCAGCCGGAGCTCAGGCTGAGGCACCTCATCGGAGGCAGCGCGCTGCTCCTCGCCCTGCTCCAGTTCGGCCTCATCCTGGCGCGCCGCGGCCCCTCGGCGGCCCGGGCGCCCTGGCCCGTGGGCGCCGGCGTCGGGCTGGCCGGCGGGATCGCCTCCGCGGTGGCGCACTCGGGAGGGATCGTGATCGGGCCCTATCTGGCGGGGCTCGGGCTCTCCAATGCGGCGGTGGTGGGAACGGGCTCGGCGGTGGTGGCGGTCTCCAATCTGCTGAAGCTCGCCACGTACTGGCAGATCGGCTTCTTGAGCTGGCGGCTGGTCGGCCTGGCCGTGGTGACGACGCCGCTCCTCTACCTGGGCTCCGGGCTCGGCTACAGGCTCAATGCCGTGATCCCGCGCCGCCTCTTCGCGCTCGTGCTGATCGGCATCGCCATCGCGGGCTCCCTCAAGCTCCTCGCCAGCTAGGGGTCAGGTCTTGCAATTCAACACGTAGCTCCCGCCCCAGCGCTGTTGCGCTCCCAGCGGAACCCGATGACCAGCGCCCTGGCCCGCCTGCCGATGTTGGACTGGCCCGCCCCCCTGCCAATGTTGGAATGCAAGACCTGACCCCTAGACGTCGAGGAGGTCGGCGCCAACGATTATGGGGCCCGCGTAGCGGGCGGCCGCGGCCTCGGACAGCTCCTCGGCCGTGGAGGCCGGCATGAGGTGGTTCAGGACGAGCGTCCTCGCTCGCGCCTCGGCGGCGATGCGGCCGACCTCGTCCGGCGGGGTGTGATAGGACTGCAGGTCGCGGATCTTCGCCTCGAGCGTCGGCCAGCCGCAGCCCGGGAACCAGCCGGTCTTCGACATGTCGCAGCACTCGTGGATGAGACAGTCCACGCCCTGGCTCCGGCGCACGAGGTTCTCCGAGGGGCGCGTGTCTCCCGAGATCACCACGCTCCGGCCGCCCCCGTCGAAGCGGAAGCCGAAGGCGGGCCGCACGGGGTCATGCTCGACCAGGAAGGCCGAGACCCTCACCCCGCCCGTCTCCATGATCTTCCCCTCCTCGATCTCGGTGACGCGCACCTCGGGCGGCTGCCTGTCGTGCATGTGGGCGCGGCGCACGTCGATGTCCCAGGAGAGGTAGGCGAGGAGCAGCTCCACCTGCTTCCGCGTGCCCGCCGGCCCCCAGATCTCCCAGGGGGCGTTCTGGCCGACGATCCACCGCGTGATCAGGAGATGGCCGAGGTCGATGGTGTGATCGGAGTGGTGATGGGTGATCAGGAGCCGCGGCCAGTCATGGGCGTGCACCCCGGCCCGCACGAGCTGATGGCCGACGCCAGACCCGGCGTCCACCAGGAATCGCTCCTGCCCCAGCTCGATCAGGGTGGCCGGCCCGTGGCGCTCGGGATTGGGCGGAGGCGAGCCCGTGCCGAGGAGGAGGGCACGCATCGGGACGAGCTCAGCGGGCCAGGGGGCGGGTGAGCTGCACCTCGAAGCGGTCGTCCACGCGCTCGATCTGCCGGCCGCCGGAGAGGAAGAACCGCGCCACCTGCTCCTGGGCGGCTCGTCCGATGGCCGAGACCTCCGGGAACAGGGTCCAGAGGAGGAAGCCGTGCGGGTTCCTGAAGCGCGGGGGCAAGGCCGCCATCACCTTGTCGTGGCGGTAGACGCTCGACTGGAGATGGAGGTCGCCGGCGCGCAGGATGTTCTCCGTGGTGGGGTTGGGCACGGTGAGGTCGCCCACGGCCCACTGGTAGAAGACGGCCTTGGGCGAAAGCCCCGGCAGCGGCACGTGGCGCAGGTAGGGGGCGAAGGCCACGGGATCGGCCGACTGGGAGAGCCACTCGACGCGGGCGAAGTAGGCCTGGATGTCCAGCGCCCCCGGCAGCGGCGAGCGCACCGGCGGCTCGCCGAAGAGCGGGATGAACTCGTAGAAGTCCCTGGCGCCGTTCATGAGCGCCGGGTTGCGCGACTGGAGCGCCGCCGCCACCCGCGGCCTGAACACAGCGGCCTGACGGGCGATCTCCACGATGGGCCCGCCGGGGACGCCGAGCACCCCGACGCGGAGTGCCGGCTCCACGGCCATGAGGAGCGTGCCGTAGATCCCACCGAAGGAGTGGCCGAAGTAGAAGGCGCGCTGGGGGTCGAGATCGGAGCGGCCGTCGCCGTCCACGTCCACGCCGCGGCGGAGCGCGCGGACCAGCGTCATGAGATCGGCCACAGTTTGCCGGAGTCCGTCACGGTTCGAGATGGCGGCCAGCGGCCCCGGAGACCGCGTGCTGACGCCCTCGCTGGGCTCGATCTTGCCATCGCCGTCGAGGTCCAGTCCGCGCCCGCCCGCGGGGAGCGTCACCACCGCCCCCCCGGCGCGCTTCACGGTCAGCGTCCCGGCGGCGCCCCCGCCATGCCCTACCACGTTGATGGCGACGGTGGCGAAGCCGTTCCGGGCCATGGTCGCCGCCACCGCCATGGGCACGAGGTGCCGGTCATTGGTGAAGCCGTGGCCGAAGATCGCCACGGGCCAGCCGGCGACAGGCATCTCCCCCCGCGGCAGGTAGAGGGTGACGTGAATCTCCTCCTCGCCCGACGGGCGGGGGGCGCCATCGCGCGTGGGCGTGGACGGGATGTGGCGGTCAGGACTCAGGAAGGACGGGCTCCTGTAGCTCCCGAAGGCGATCGCCCGGATCTCCGAGGCGGGGACCAGGGCCAGCGGCAGCCGCGCCGGGGCGCCGAGGGGCCCCGTCACCGCCGTCTGGCGCTGCCACTCGAGAGCCTGGATCTCGGCGCGCGCGTACACCGAGCGGCCGCCGCCGGGCTCCAGCGTGAAGCGCAGCTCCGAGGGCGGGCGGGCCTCCACCACGGCGCGGATGCGCTGGAGGTCCGCCGTCACCGACTGGGTGGTGAAGAGCGTGAGCGCCACGACCTCGCGACGCTTGACGCCGGCGCCCGCGAGCGCTGTCCAGAGCTGCTGCTCCACCGAGGCGCCGTCGGCCGCAGCCTCGCGCGGGGTGATCTGGGCGGGGTCGGCGCGCAGCGGCCGGTTGTCCTCGTCCACGACGCGGGAGGTCACGACCAGCGCGTAGCGGCGGGACTGGAGCAGTGCCCGCTCGGGGCGCGCGTAGAGGGTGCGGCTCTCGCTGTCCCAGACGAATTGCCCGAGCCCCACGGGAGAGGGCAAGGGCTCGGTCCAGAGCGGGAGGATGAAGGCGCTGTCGCGCGTCACGCTGTCGAGCGTGATGGGCGCCGAGAAGCGCAGCGCCACGCGGGGGTGGACGCTGAAGCCGTCGAGCTGGTTCAGCAGCCGCACCTCGTCGCAGCCCGACGGGTCGGCCGCGCAGGAGGGCAGCGGGAGCGCCACGCGGCGCCCCGTGAGCTGGGCGGGATCGGCCACGGTGAGGCGGTCGCTGGGGAACAGCGCCGCGACCTCGGTGGCCGGCGCCGGCGCCGCCCTGAGGCCGAGCGCCAGCACGAGAGCCGCCGCCAGGAGCCCGGCGGGGCGCGCCGTCACGGGTGAGGGCTGGGAGGCGCCGGCGAGCGGCGCGGCCCACGCGGAGTGCTCGGACCCTGGTACGCTCCCACCGTGACGGCGAGATCCTGCTCCTTGCCCGCACGCATGACCTTGAGCGTGACGGTGCGGCCCACGGGGGTGCTCGAGATGATGCGCTGCAGGTCACGCGGCCCCTCGAGCAGCGTGCCGTCCACGGCAAGCACCACGTCGTCGGCCTTGACGCCGCCCTGATCGGCGGGCTGACCGGCCACCACCTGGCGAATGAGGACCCCGCGCGGCTCGGAGAGACCGTACTTGGGCGCCTGGTCCTCGTCCACCTCGGTGATGCTGACCCCCAGCCAGCCCCACTCCACCTTGCCCTTCAGGGCGAGCTGGGGCAGGAGGCCCTTGACCAGGTTCACCGGGATGGCGAAGCCGATGGAGCCATTGCGCGCCGCCATGCTGTTCACGCCCACGACCTCGCCGGCCATGTTGACCAGCGGGCCGCCGGAATTGCCCGGGTTCACCGCGGCATCGGTCTGGATGAAGTCGAAGCCCGGGGCGGCCACCTGGAGCGGCGCCCCCTTGCGGCTCACGATGCCGAAGGACACTGTCTGCTCGAGGCCGAAGGGGTGGCCCAGGGCGAGGACGAATTCGCCCACGCGCAGGCGATTGGAGTCTCCCAGCCCCGCCACGGGCAGCCCCGTGGCCTCGACCTTCACCAGCGCCAGGTCCACGCGATTGTCCTGGCCGATGAGCCGGGCGTCGAAGCGCCGGCCGTCGGCCAGGCGCACCTGGATGCGCTCGGCGTCGGCCACGACATGGGCATTGGTCACGATGTAGCCGTCCTGGCGGATGACGAAGCCCGAGCCCGAGGTGCGCCGCGGCTCATCGGGGGTGGGATGGGGGCTCGGCTCCTCGGCCTGCGCATCGGCCTGACGGCGCACGCGCACCTGGACCAGCGCGGGCTTGAGCCGCTCGGACAGCGCGTGCATGAGCTCGTTGAGCCGGGCGAGCTCGGAGGGAACGCTGGCCCCCTGGCTCTCCGTCCAGAGGGGCTCCGCCGCCGCGGGCCGCGCGGCGTCCATCGGCAGGAGCCCGCAGAGCGCGAGCGCGATGAGGGCGGTGTGGAGCCGTCGCCAGGTCGTCATCAGCATGGGGGGCCTCCTCTCGAGTCCGGGCCAGTATACCGCCCGGCGCAACTCCGCGCCGCCCGGGCTTGGGCCTACCGGCTCACCTCGCGGATCAGATGGCCCAGCTCGGGAAGGATGAGCTTCTCGAGCGCGAGCCGGCAGGCATCGGGCGATCCGGGGAGCGAGAAGAGGAGCCGCCGCTTGACCACGCCGGCCTGGGCGCGGGAGAGCATGGCGGCGGCGCCGATCTCCCCATAGGAGAGCATGCGGAAGAGCTCGCCGAAGCCGGTGAGGCGCTTGTCGAGGAGCGCCTCCACCGCCTCGAAGGTGGCATCCCGCGAGGTGATGCCGGTGCCGCCCGTCATGATGAAGGCCTGGACGCGCGGATCGGCGCATCCCGCCGCCACCACGGCCGCCACCCGGGTGGGCTCGTCCCGGACTATGGCCCGCCCGATGACCTCGTGGCCAGCCGCCGTCAGGAGATCGCGGATCAGGGCCCCGCTCGTGTCGGTCTCGTGGGTCTTGCTGTCCGAGACCGTGAGCACGAAGCAGCCGACAGAGCGCGGGGCCGAGCCCCTGTGCTCCCTCGGGACAGCATCTTTCACCTGGGGCGGGCACCCGGGCTGACTCTCACCGGGCACGGGCACCCGGGCTGTCGCCCGCCCGTGCCCGACGGGATCCCCCGCGTGGTTGGTCACCGCGCGGTCTCCGCTGCCGTCACCGGATTCACGCTCGGTCATTCCCTGGCTCTCCGTGAGGCGGAGTCCGCCCCGTAGGCCTCGTCGAGCAGCTCGACGATGTGCATCACGCGCGTGGAGACCCCGCTCGCCGCGAGGCCCTGGCTGATCTGGATGATGCAGCCGGGGTTCGCCGTCACCAGGACCTGCGCCCCGGTGGCGCGGATATGGGCGACCTTCCGATCCTGGAGCCGGCGGGCCATCTCGGGCTGGGTCAGGTTGTAGGTGCCGGCCGAGCCGCAGCACCAGTCGGCCTCCTTCAATTCCACGAGGCGGAGTCCGGGGATCTGGCTCAAGAGCGCGCGCGGCTCCTTCCTGAGCCTCTGGCCATGGATCACGTGGCAGGGGTCGTGGTAGGTCACGAGGCGCTCCACGGGCCGGAGCGGCCCGCGAAGAGGCTGCCCGGCCAGGAACTCGGAGACGTCTCTGACGCCCGCCGCGAAGCGCGCGGCGCGCTCGCGCCAGACCGGATCGTCAGCCAGGAGCATCCCGTAGCTCTTCATGTGGGCACCGCACCCGGAGGTGTTGGCGATCACCTCCGCCACACCCGAGGACTCGAAGGCCTCGATGGTTCGCCGGGCGAGATCCCGGGCCAGTGCCGCCTCCCCCGCATGGGCGTGGAGCGCTCCGCAGCAGGACTGGGCGCGGGGGGCCACGACCTCGGCGCCGTTCAGCGTCAGCACCCGCGCGGTGGCCCGGTTCTGAGGGCCGAAGGCCACCTGCTGGATGCATCCGGTGAGGAGCCCCACGCGGGCCCGCTGCGCTCCCACGGCCGGCGTCACCTCGGGCAGCGGTGCCCTGTCGGCGGCGGGCGGCAACGTCGGCAGGAGCGGCTCCCAGGCCGGCAGCGGAGCGGGCAAGAGGCGCAGGAGTCCCGAGGCGCGGGCGAAGCGCTGGAGGCCGCTCACCTGGTAGAAGCGTAGCCCCGCGGCGGCGAGTGCCAGCAGCCGGGGATGGGGCAGCAGCACGGCGAAGTTGAGCCAGCGAAAGAGCCGGCGCGCAGGGCCCCCCGGGCGCTGGCGCTCGACCTCGGCCCGGGCCGCCTCGATCAGCTGGCCATAGGGCACCCCGGAGGGGCAGACGGTCTCGCAGGCGCGGCAGCCGAGGCAGAGATCCAGATGGGCTCGGGTCGAGGCGGAGAGCTCGATGCGTCCCTCGGCGAGCGACTTGATCAGGACGATGCGGCCGCGCGGGGAGTCCATCTCCGTGCCGAGCTCGGCGAAGGTGGGGCAGGAGGCCAGGCAGAGCCCGCAATGGACGCAGCGGTTCACGCCGTCGACATCGTGGCCGTGGAGAGCGAGCTGGTCCATTATCATGGGGGCGGGCACCCGGGCCGGGGGCCCGCCCGCCCCTGGCGGCGACTCCACGTTCATGCCGTGGGTCATGGGCTCAGATGCCTCCGACGAAGCGGCCGGGGTTGAGAATGCCCCGCGGATCCAGCTCGGCCTTGATCTGCTTCATGATGCGCTGCGCTGGGCCGGGGGTGTCCCACACCGAGATGCGCTCCTTCACCGCGAGTGGCGCCCACTCGACCAGGGCATGCCCGCCCGAGGCGTTGACGAGGGCGCGCCACTCGCCGAGCGTCTCCGCCACGCGCTGGGCCCCAGCGCCAGCCGCCCCGAGCGCTGCCGACACCATCCCGACTCCGGCATGGGCGGACAGGGCTGCCCTGAGCCCCCTCCGCCGCGCGATCTCCCCGCCCCGCTCCATGAGCTCCGGGACCTGAGTGGGGAGCACGCCCCAGCTCATCCCGGCGCTGCCCTCGGGAAAGACCGCGGGGGCCATCCTGCCGAGGAGGCGCCAGGCCTGATCCCGCTCCTCGCCGTCGAGCAGCCGCCAGTCGCGGAGCCCGCAGTCCTTCAGCAGCCGCGTCAGCTCGGCGCATTGCCACTCGACCTGCTCGGCGAGGCCGTCCACCCCCACCAGGAGCGCCGCGCCATCGGAGCCGGCCTCGCCGTCGAGAGCGCGAAGGACTTCCGCATCCGCCAGCTCCAGCGCCGAGGGCACGAGGTCCGAGGCCATCACTGCCCGCACCCCGCTGCCGGCCTCGCCGAGGGTCCCGAAGCGGGCGATGACCAGTCGATCGCAGTCGGGCCGGGGGCGGAGCTTCATGGTGGCCTCCACGATGACGCCGAGCGTCCCGAAGGAGCCGATGACGAGCTTGGGGAGATCGTAGCCGGCGACGTTCTTCACCACCTTGCCGCCGCCGCGGACGATGGTTCCGTCGGCCAGCACCATGGTGAGACCGATCAGGAGGTCTCGGGCCGTCCCGTAGAGGTGGCGCCGCGGCCCCGAGGCATTGCTGGCGAGGATGCCGCCCACGGTGGCGCGCGAGGCCTCCGGCGGATCCAGCGAGAGCCACTGGCCGCGCCGCCCGAGCGCGGCCTGCAAGGCCTCGACCGTCATTCCGGCTTCCACCGTCGCCGTGAGATCGCCCGGCTCATGCTCCACGAGGCGCGCGAGGCGCCCGAGCCCCAGCACGAGCCCGGGATGCGCCGGCGGAGCGCCGAGCCCCATGCGCGTGCCCCCCCCCCATGGCGTCACGGGCACGCCGCCGTCGGCCGCCATGGCCAGCACCGCGGCGACCTCCTCCTTCGCGCCCGGGAAGACGGCCAGCTCCGGTGTGCGCCCCTCGATGACATAGGGGGCGCAGGCGGCGCCGCTGAGGACATGCGGGGCCCCGACGATCTCGGCGAGCCTCTGGCTGAGCGGCGAGGGCACGCGGCAGTGGCGGGGCCCGCGGGCGCTAGAAGCGCTGGGCGAGGCCCTTTTCTTCGAGAGGGTGGAGACGATAGGCGAGCCCGGCCTCGGCGCAGGCCTTTCGGCTCGGAAAGATCTTGCCCGGGTTGCAGAGCCCGGTGGGGTTGAAGGCGCGCTTGACGCGCGCCATGCAGTCGAGATCCGCCCCGGAGAAGACCAGCGGCATGTAGTCCATCTTCTCGAGCCCGATGCCGTGCTCGCCGGAGATGGAGCCGCCCACCTCGGCGCAGACCTTGAGGATCTCGCCGCCGGCGGCCACCACTCGCGCCTCCTCGCCGGGCTTGCGCGGGTCATAGAGGATATTCGGGTGGAGATTGCCGTCGCCGGCGTGAAAGACGTTGCCGACGCGGAGCCCGTGGGCCGCCACGATCTCGTTCACGCGCCGGAGGACCTGGGGGAGCTTCGTGCGCGGGATCACCCCGTCCATGACGAGATAGGCCGGCGAGATGCGCCCATAGGCGCCGAAGGCCGACTTGCGCCCCTTCCAGAGGAGCTGGCGTTCGGCCTCGTCGCGCGCCAGCCTCACCTCGCGCGCGCCCGTCTCCCGGCAGGCGGCGACGACCCGGGCCGCCTGCTCGTCCATCCCCGCGGCGAGACCGTCCATCTCGATGAGGAGTGCGGCGGCGGCATCGCGCGGGTAGCCGCAGCCGAAGGCGTCCTCCACCGCCTGTATCGTCAGCTGGTCGATCATCTCCATGGCCGCGGGGATGAGCCCGCGGGCGATGATGGCCGACACCGCCTCGGAGGCCTGGTCGATCTCGTCGAACACCGCCAGCACGGTGCGCACCGCCTGCGGCTGTCTCAGGATGCGCACGACGATCTTGGTGGCGATGCCGAAGGTGCCCTCCGAGCCTACGAAGAGGCCGGCGAGGTCATAGCCCTGGGGGTCGCGCCGCCTGCCTCCGAGCCAGACGATCTCGCCATCGGGCAGCACCACCTCGAGCCCCAGCACGTGGTTCGTGGTGACGCCGTACTTGAGGGTGTGGGGGCCGCCCGAGTTGTTGGCGATGTTGCCGCCGATGGTGCAGGCCTGCTGGCTCGAGGGATCCGGGGCATAGTAGAAACCGCGCGGGCCCACGGCCCACGAGAGGTGGAGGTTCACGCACCCCGGCTCCACCACGGCGAGCTGATTGTCGTAGTCCACCTCGAGGACGCGGTGCATCCGCATGAGCGAGATGACGAGCCCCCCCTCGGCCGGCAGGCACCCCCCGGACAGCCCCGTCCCGGCCCCGCGCGCCACGAAGGGCATCCCCTCGCGCTGGGCGAGCCGGACCAGGCCGGAGACGTGCTCGGCCGTGCGGGGAAAGACGACGAAGTCGGCCCGCGCGCGGAAGAGCGTGAGCCCGTCGGACTCGTAGACCATCAACTCGTCGGGGTCCGAGAGCACGGAGCCCGCTCCCAGGAAGGCTTCCATCTCCCTGCGGAGGGATTGCTTCCGGGCCTCCGTCAGCGCCGCCATGGCCGAAGTATACCGCTACAGCTCCCAGGGGGGCTCGATGCCGAGCGGCAGCTCGAGCACCGTGGGCCCGGGCCTCGAGAGCGCCGTGTCGAGGGCCCGCGGCAGGTCGTCCAGCCTCGCCACGCGCTCTCCCGCGGCGCCGAAGGCGCGGGCCAGGGCCGGGAAGTCCGGGTTGGACAGATCGGCCTCGCCCCAGCGGCCGAACATCGCCTCCTGGAGATACTTGATGGCGCCGTAGCGGTCATCGTTCAGGACGAGGAAGACGACGCCCAGGCCGTACTTCACCGCCGTCGCCAGCTCGTTCACCGAGAAGAGGAAGCCGCCATCCCCCACCACCGCGATCACCTGTCTGCCCGGGTGGGCGACCTTGGCGCCGATGGCCGCCGGCACGCCATAGCCGAGCGTGGCCGAGCCCACGGGATAGAGGAAGGTGCGGGGGGCCAGCACAGGGAAATGCCACTCCATCCAGTAATTGATCCCCGTCTGATCGCTCACCACGATGGCGTCGCGCGCGAGCCCTGCTCGCAGGAGGCGGATGAGGCGGTCCGCCTCGGCTGAGTAGCGCGGCGACCGCGCCGCCCTGAGCCCCGCCAGCCATGACGGCTCCCAGCCGGTCTCGGCCCTTCCCTCTCCGAGGGCCTCCACAAGGGCGCCGAGGCCGTCCCGCGCATCGCCCACGATGGCGAGGCTCGGCGTGAAGATCTTCCCGGGCACGCTCGGGTCCAGGTCGAGGTGGATCAGCGTCTGCTCTGCGGTGAAGGACAGGTTCAGGAGCAGCCCCTGAGTCGAGCGATGGGCGAAGCGACAGCCCACGGCCAGCACCACATCCGCCATGGCCAGCGCGGGGCCGGAGACGAGCTTGTTGGGCAGGACGCCGAGCCAGCAGGGATCGCTGTCGGGGACAGCGCCCCGTCCCATCACCGTCGTGATGACGGGGGCCCCGAGCCGCCGTGCGAGGGCGCCCAGTGCCCCGCCCGCCTCGGCCGCGATGACGCCACCCCCGGCGATGATGGCCGGCCGCCTCGCGCGGCGCAGCAGGTCGGCGGCGCGCGCGATCAGCGCCCTGTCGCAGCCGGGGCGGGAGCCCGTCGGCGCGGCGATCCGCCCCTCCGTCCTCGCCGTCAGGAGATCGAAGGGCACGGACAGCGCCACAGGACCCGGGCGCTGGCTCCTGAAGAGCTGGAAGGCGCGCTGCACGGTCTCGGCGATGGCACCCCCGTCCTTGATCGTCTCGGCCCAGCGCGCGACTGGCCTGAAGCAGTCGATCTGGTTCGGCACCTCGTGAAGCGCGCCGAGGTCGCGGCCGATGAGGGCCAGCGGGATGTCGGACATGAGGACCAGCACCGGCTGCGATCCCGCCCAGGACTCCACCAGCGGCGTCAGCGTGTTGGTGGCCCCTGGGCCGCTGGTGACCACGACCACGCCCGGGCGGCCCGAGGCCCGCGCGTAGCCGTCGGCCATGAAGGCCGCGCCTTGCTCGTGGCGGGCGAGGACGTGGGTGATGTCCGGCTGGCCGAGCAGGGCGTCGTAGATGGCGAGATTGTGGACGCCGGGAATGCCGAAGACATGGCGGACGCCCTCGGCCCTGAGCGCCCGGACCACCCACTCACCGCCTGTGCTGTGGTCGGCGACTGGCATCCTATGCGCAGGCCGCGACGCTGGTGTGAGCGAGGAGAGTGGCTCCCCGAGTAGGACTCGAACCTACAACCCTCCGGTTAACAGCCGGATGCTCTACCATTGAGCTATCGGGGAATGCCGGACCGCGGGGCGCCGGAGCCTCTTTTTTCTTAGCACAGGCCCGGGGAATCTCCAAGCCGGGGCGCTCCGTCATTGGTGGGCGCCCGGCGCCCCGCCCTCCTCGAGCTGGGCGGCGTAGAGCCGCATGCGCTCCTCGTAGGCCGACTCCCCGGGGCGCGCGCCCATGCCCGGCCGCCGGCGCATCGCCCGGTCCTTCCGCCCCTGCATCACCACGTCCATCAGCTCCGCCAGGAACCAGCAGCCGAAGCAGATCGCGCCGGACCAGAGCAGGATCGTCAGGATCACGGACTGTGTGGGGTCTATCGCATTTCCCTCCGGCCCTCGAGGGCCTTCGACAGCGTCACCTCGTCCGCGTACTCGAGATCGCCCCCCACGGGGAGCCCCCGGGCGATGCGCGTGACGCGCAGGCCCAGCGGTTTGAGGAGCTTGGCCAGATAGATCGCAGTGGCTTCGCCCTCCACGCTCGGGTTCGTCGCCAGGATCACCTCTTCGACCGCCTGCCCCTCGAGCCGCGCCAGGAGCTCCCGCACCTTGATGTCCTCGGGCCCGATGCCGTCCAGCGGCGAGAGCGCCCCGAGGAGCACGTGGTACCGGCCGCGGAACTCGCCCGTCCGCTCCAGCGCCAGCAGGTCATTGGGCTCCTCCACGACGCAGAGGGCGCGGGACTCGCGCGCCGGATCGCGGCAGATGCGACAGGGGTCCTCCTCCGTGACGTTGAAGCACTCGCGGCAGTGGCGGATGCGCGTCTTGAGCTCCCGCAGGGCCTCGGCGAGCTCGTTCACCTCCTGGGCCGGTCGCTTGAGGAGGAAGAAGGCCTGGCGCTGGGCGGTCTTGGGCCCCACGCCGGGCAGCTTCTGGAAGGCCTCGATCAAGCGGGCCACAGGCTCGGGGTAGTAGGCCATCACATCCCGAGGCCGGGGATCTTGAGTCCGGCGGAGAGCTTCCCCATCTCGGCCTGCATCATCTCCCTGGACTTGCGCAAGGCCTCGTTGCAGGCCGCCAGGACCAGGTCCTCCAGCATCTGGGCATCATCCGGATTGATGACCTCACGGTCGATCTTGATGGAGATGATTTCCTGCTTGCCATTGGCCGCCACCGTGACCATGCCACCGCCGGCCGTGGCCTCCACCCTCTTCTTGGCCGCCTCGGCCTGGATCGCCTCCATCTGGGCCTGGAGCTTCTGGGCTTCCTTCATGAGGTTGCCGAAGCCTTTCACTGGCTCTCTCCTTCCTCGGGGATCCGGGCCTCGGCGGCGCGGGGGCGCACGGCCACGACCTCGCCCCCGAAGGCCGTCAGCACGGCCTGGACGGCGGGGTGCTTGACGGCGCCCGAGCCGGGCGCGTCCTCCTGAGCCACCTCGATCCGGCGGGCGCCCGGCACATGCTGGTGAACGGCCTGGTTGATCAGCTCACGGTTGCTCGGGTCGGCGAGCTGCTGATCGTGGAAGGGATTGGCCGCCATGCTCACCCGGAGCGCCCCATCGCGCACGGCCACGGGGCTGGCGTGCTGGAGGATGGCTCCCAGCAAGGCCTTGCGCCCGAGGATCGCTCCCACCACCCGCTGCCATCCCTCGGCGAGGGCTTCCGCCCCGTCGGAGGCCGGCGGGGCGGCGGCCGTTCGATCCTCCGTCGCCGAGGCGCTCTCGACCGGGGGCTCGGCGCGTGGCGCGGCAGACGCGGCGCGTCCGCTCCCGCCGGAGACTGGCGGGCCCGCCGGCGCGGGAGCGCGCCAGCCAGGCGGCGGGCTCGTGGCCGGCCTGTCGAGCAGGCTCTCCTGCACCACGGGGGGGCGAGAGCCCCCGGCAGCCGCGGCGCCCGCGCGAAGCCGCCGCTCCGCCTCTTCCACCCTGGCGATGAGTGCCTCGATGGCCTGGGGCTGGGGCCGGCGCGTGGCCCGCACGGCCGCGATCTCGAGCTCCACCCGCGGCAGCGGCGAGCGGCGCATCTCGGTCTGCCCCTCGAGGAGCGCCCGGAGCAGATAGAGCAGCTCGTCCACTGACACCCCTGGGGCCGCGGCGGCGAGCTCCTCGGCCTCCCCCGGCCCGCACTCGGCCAGGGAGGCCGCGGGCGCCACCGTCAGCACGAGCAGGCGCCGGGCCGCCTCGGTCGCATCCCGGCAGAAGCCCTCGAGGTCCTCCCCCTGGCGCGCGACACGATCGATGGCCTCGAGCGCCGCCGGCCCGTCACGGGACAGGAGCGCGCCCAGGAAGGCCCGCACCTGGGCCGGTGAGGAGGAGCCGAGCAGGCTCGCCACGCTCGCCGCCTCGAGGCGACCTTCCCCGTAGGCGATGGCCGCGTCCAGGAGCGAGAGCGCATCCCGCAGGCTACCCTCGGCCGCGCGCACCAGGAGCGGCAGCGCCGCCGGCTCGAAGGGCACCTCCTCGCGAGTGAGGATCTCGGTCAGGTGCTCCGTCAGGAGCGGGGGCGGGATCGGCTTGAAGTCGAAGCGCTGGCAGCGCGAGAGCACCGTCGCCGGGATGCGCTTCGGGTCCGTGGTGGCCATGATGAAGACCACGTGCGCCGGTGGCTCCTCGAGCGTCTTGAGGAAGGCGTTGAAGGCGCTCGCCGAGAGCATGTGGATCTCGTCGATGATGTAGATCTTGAAGCGGCCGCGGGCGGGGGCGAACTTGACATTCTCGCGCAGTGTGCGGATGTCATCGATGCCCGTGTTGGAGGCGGCATCGATCTCGAGCACGTCCACCGGGGCCCCCGCGACGAAGTCCTGGCAGGCGGGGCAGGCCCCGCAGGCCTCGGGCCCCGTCCGGGCGGTGCAGCCGAGGGCCTTGGCCAGGAGCCGCGCGGTCGTGGTCTTGCCCACGCCCCGCGGGCCGGTGCAGAGGTAGGCGTGGGCGACCCGGCCGCCCAGGAGCGCATTGCGGAGCGTCCGGGTGACGGCGTCCTGGCCGACGACGGCGTCGAAGCTCTGGGGGCGCCACTTCCTGGCGAGGACCTGATAGGTCATGGGAGCGACCGGATCAAAATGACCGTGCACCCTCAATCGAATCGCTGATCCCGCGATCTCCGCACGAAACCTGCTCCGGCCAGGTACTCCCACGGCACACGGGAGGAGCGCCTTACCGTTGCTCCCTTCCGGGCCTGGCGGGGTTCGACGTGTCCCGTCGCGTGGGGCCCAGCCCTCAACGCCGTCCCGTACGTCTCATTCGACACCA
>JACPIQ010000140.1 GCA_016188005.1 Candidatus Rokuibacteriota bacterium
CTCCTGGCCCAGGAGCACGCCTGAGTTGTTGCCGAGGAGCTCGATGAAGGACTGGGCGAAGACCGAGTGGGGGCCGCCCACCGAGTCCAGCACCGGCTCCACGCCCCCGGAGCTCATCGCCATGCGCGAGCGCTTCTGCGCGATGAGCTGCATGAGCTTGGCCCGGTCGCCCTCGCTGAGCCCGCCCTCGATCTGGCCCAGGGAGGAGCGGGTCAGCGTCCCCGAGAAGCAGGAGTCGGCCACCACCAGGAGCTGGCGCACCGTCATGGCATTGAGCACGTCCGTGATGGCGATGTTGGAGATCCAGTTGGCGGAGCTGTTGGGCTCGGCGTCCACGGGCAGCCAGTGGCCGCGCTGGTTCACCTTGTCGAGCTCGCCGTGCCCGGCGTAGTAGATGAGGAGGTTGTCCTTCTCGGTGAGCCGCTCGCGCATGGTGTTGAGCGCCGACAGCGTGTCGTAGCGGGTGGCGTTCAGCAGGAGCGTCACCTTGAAGCCGTAGTCGCGCTCGAGGATGCGCGCGACCTCCCGGGCGTCGTTCACGGCGGTGCGGAGCCGCCGCAGTATCTTGTAGTCGTTGTTGCCGATGACGAGGGCGTGATAGGTCCCCAGCGCGATGTCCTTCTTCTTGAGCGGCGTGCCGACCCTGGCCGGCGCCGCGGCGCCGGCCGCGGCCATCTGCGGCTCCGGCGACGACAGGATCAGGAACTCGAGGGTGGACTTCCGCCCGCGCCGGTCCACGGCCACGATCCGCACCCGCTCGTCGGCCGATCGCGTGAGCCCGACCTGGCTCTTGAAGAGGTTGTCGCTGCCCAGCTTCTCCTCGCGCCCGTTGACCGTGAGCGACAGGAGCCCGTCGCTGGCGTTGACGCGCCCCACCACGACCAGCCGATCGGCCGCCGGAGCCCGCGCGGCCCGCGTGCCGCGGGTGACGACCAGCTCGGGCTCGATGAGCTGGATGTCGGGGCCGGCTTCCGCGGTACGCTCGCGGATGCGCGTGAGCTCTGCCCTCAGGGCGGTGGAGTCCGCCTCGGAGCGGGCGAGGGAGGTGCGGAGGTCGGCGAGCTCGCGGTCCTTCGCGGCGAGCCGGGTCTCCCCCTGGGAGACGGAGGCGTCGAGCTCGAGGATCCTGGCGGTGGCCGCCTGCTCGCTCTTGCGGGAGGTCTCGAGGTCCTGGCGCAGACGGCCGAGCGCCCCACGCTCGGCCGCGGCCTCGCTCCCACGCTCGGCCAGGCTCTTGCGGAGCGCCTCGGCCTCGCGCTGGGAGCGGTCGAGCTCGGCGGCCCGCTGGTGCTCGAGGCGCTCGGCCTCGGCGCGCCTGGCGGTGGCCTCCGCCTCGGAACGGGTCAGGGAGGCGCGCAGCGTGGCCAGGTCACTGTCCCTGGCGGCAAGCCGGGCCTCGCGCTCGGTGATGGCCTGCTCGATGTCGCGCAGGCGCGCCGCCTGGGTCTGCTCCTTCCCCCGCGCGGCCTCGAGCTCCTGGCGCAGGCGGGTGAGGGCGTCCCGCTCGGCTGCGGCTTCGTCCCCCCGCTCGCCGAGACGCTTGCGCAGGTCTTCGACCTCGCGCTGGGCCCGAGCCGCCTCGGCAGGGCGCTCGCGCTGGAGCCGGTCCAGCTCCGCACGCTTCGCCGCGGCGGCGGCCTCGGAGCGCGTCAGCGAGGCGCGGAGATCGCCGAGCTCGCGGTCCTTGGCGGCCAGCCGGGTCTCGCGCTCGGCGATCCCCGCCTGAAGCTCCCGGAGGCGGACCGATGCTGCCTGCTCGCTCTTGCGTGAGGCGTCGAGGTCCTGACGGAGCCGCGCGAGGGTCCCGCGCTCGGCCTCCACCTCACCCCGGCGCTGATCGAGTCTCTGGCGCAGGCTGTCCAGCTCCCGCTGGGCGCGGTCCAGCTCGCCCTGCTTCGTCTCGAGCTGGCGCCGCAATTCGCCCACCTCGCTCCTGAGCTGCCGGACCTCGGCCGAAGTGTCGGCGGGCGCGATGGTGAAGGAGAGGTCGCCGAGGCCCGCGGCGCGGCGGTACCACGCGAGCGCCTGGGGCGGGTCCTTCGGCACGCCGAGCCCCCGCTCGTAGAGGTGCCCCAGGTTGATGGCCGCCCGCGAGTAGCCGCTCTCGGCCGCCCGCCGGTACCACTCGGCGGCCGCCGCGTGGTCAGGGGGAACGCCCAGCCCTTTCTCGAAGATCTCGCCCACGTAGGTCTGGGCGGAGGCGTCGCCCTCCTTCGCCAACGGGAGCCAGATCTTGAGCGCCGTGGCGTAGTTGGAGCGATCGAAGGCGACGTACTCTCCGCCCCGGATCTCGCAGTCGCGGGCGGAGGTCTTGATGGCGCGGCGCGCCGTGAGAAAGGTCATCTGTGCCCCGAGCCGGCGGATCTGGCCCGGCAACAGGCAGTCCACGACGAGGAAGTCCTCGGCCTTGCCTGGGTTCTGCTGGAGCTGGGTGGCCGCCTCCCGGCCTGCATCGCCGGTGGCGGCGCAGCCGGCGAACAGGAGCGTGGCGAGGGCGGCGAGGCCGGGGCGCCGGCGAGCAGTCGGGGAAGAGAAGGCCTGCGAACAGCGCATGCACTACGTACTATCAGGGGAGAGTTGACGCATGTCAATCCAGAGGCTTGACACCCCCTCGCGCGGCTAAGGAGAGTCAGCACCCCGGCACCCCCCGCCCTCGCCTTCGGTAACCGAACTCTTGACTCGATGCGTTTTCTTGCAGCGCCGCCATCTCCCATAGTAGACTCAGCCGCCATCCGTAACCGGCGGCCGGGCACGTTGCCGGGCGAAATCGGCCTGGCGAGGGGGAAGCAATGAGATCGACGCGCCGCTCTGCAGTGCCCGCGGCCCTGATGCTCCTCTGCGTCTCCGTTCTGCCGCTGGGCCCGGCCGCCGCCGGGGAGTTGATCCTCGCGCCGGGTCTCACCGCTCCCCAGCGGTCCATGGCTGCCGCCATCGACGTCGTCTGCCCCAAGCTGCTGGCCGCGGGCCTCGCCACCCAGGACTCGGCCGCCGGTGACCTGACGAGGCGCTGCCGTGAGATGCGCCAGACGGCCAACGCGCTCCAGGGCACGGGGCCGACCGCGTTCTCGCTCGGCCTCACCAACGACCAGCTCGCGAACGCTCTCGGGCTCCTCACGCCGGAGCAAGCGGCCGCGCAGGGACGGCCGGCGTTCAACATCGAGGTCAACCCCTCCCGGGTCATCGCCGGGCGCCTGGGCGCGTTGCGCCAGGGTGCACGGGGCATCACCGCGGGCGACCTGCGGCTCGACATAGACGGCAAGGCCGTCGCCAGCTCCGGGCCCCTCCGGCTCGACGGCGGCGGAGGCGGCGCCAGCGCCGATGAAGCGGGCACCGCCGGGGGGCTCGGGGCTTTCGTCAATGGATCGTTTGGTTTCGGCGACAAGGATGGGACCGCGCGCGAAAGCGGCTTCGACTTCGAGGCCGGTCTGGTGACGGCGGGCGTGGATTACCGGTTCACGGACAGCCTCGTGGCCGGAGTGGCGGTGAGCTACTCCAGGACCACCGCCGATTTCGAGGCGGGCCTCGGCGACGCCGACACTCAGCGCTACGGCCTCTCGCTGTACGCCACCAGCTATTGGGGCGCCTTCTACGTCGATCTGCTGGCCGGCTTCGCCTGGAACACCTACGACATGACCCGGCGGATCTCCTACGGCGCTGGCGCCGCGGCGGTGGACCGGACGGCCCAGGCCGACACGGACGGCCCGCAGTACACCATGAACGTCGGGACGGGCTACGAGTTCCATCCGGCAGGCTTCACCGTGACGCCGTTCCTCCGGCTCGAGGCCGTCGGCCTCCACATCGGCGGTTACACGGAGAGCGGGGCGTCGGGGTTCAACCTCACGGTCAAGAGCCAGGACGCCTTCTCGCTCCAGCACGCGCTCGGGGGGCAGCTCGCGCGGCCCCTCAGCACCCCCATCGCCGTGCTCGTGCCGTCCTTGCGCGTGGAATGGCGCCACGAGTTCCTGGACAGCAAGCGGCGAATCACCGCCAAGTTCGCCGAGGATCCCTTCAACACGTTCTTCTCGATCCCCACGGACGACCCGGATCGGGACTTCGCCGCCCTCGCGGCCGGCCTCTCCGCCCAGCTCAGGCACGGGATCGCGGCCTTCTTCAGCTACGACACCGTGCTCGGGCTTCGGGGCGTGACCTCCCACAGTTTCACCGGCGGGGTCCGCGTCGAGTTCTGATCAGTCTCCCGACCCTGCCCCCACGCTCGCCGATCAGGAGCGAGGGCGTTGGCCGTCCCTTCCTAGGCTGCAAAGCACAAGAAAATTGGCTCTACCGGCTTTCGTGTGGGTAGAGGTCGAGGCCTCCACAGTGGAAGTAGATGGCCGTCTTGAAGTGCTCGGCGTTGCGGAAGCCGCGGGCGGTCTTCTTCACCCACTGGATGACCGCGTCGACCCCCTCGAGGCCGTCCACGTGGCCAAGCTGGAGACACTTCGCACCGCCTACGAGATCGCCAAGAAGCACAACGGGGCTCCGGGTATCGACGGGGTGACGTTCGCGGCGATCGAGGCCAGCGGCGTCGAGGGGTGGCTGGCGCACCTGCGGGACGAACTGGTCACACGCACCTACCGGCCGCTGCGGAACCGGCGCGGCAGGGGGCGCTCAAGCTCATCATGGAGCCCATCTTTGAAGCGGAGATCAATCCGATCCTGCGTGGCTGGGTGAACTACTTCCGGATCGGGAACTCGGGCCGGTGCTTTGCCTACGTGATGAACTGGGTCGAGAAGAAGGTGCGGCGGCACTTGATGCGGGCGAGGAATCGTGCGGGCTTCGGCTGGAAGAGGTGGAGTACGGCTCTACGCGGCGCTGGGGTTGTTCCGGGACTACCACGTCCGCTACGGGGCCCGCGCCTGAAAGCGCTCCCCGGCCGATAGGTCGCATAACCCTTGGCGTGAAGCGAACAGGGGAGCGGCGTACGGGAAATCCGTTTGCGCCGTTTGAGGTGGCGGGGGCTGGAGACGGGCTCACGGCGACCCTACACGGGCACGAATCTGGAAACGGCGGATACAGCCAAGGGGAGCCTACGGGGCACCGCGCCAGTCCTCGACCCTACTACGCTCCTCCCCCGCTCCTACGCTCTCCTCGCTGGCGTCACCGGAGATCGGGCTCGTCTACGGGCCCAACAATGTGACCGGCGTCCTCCTCGCGAGCGCGCTGGTCGTGGCCCTCTCCGCCGCCCTCGTCGCCGCGCTCAGGCTGCCGCGGCGAACGTGTCCCTGACCGGCGGTCGCCCTGACGCGACCGCCGGGCGGAGATCGCGCTGCGGCCGGTCCGGCGGCCGGGCTCAGCCCGCGTATCCCTCCTGCCGGTCGCGGGCACGGAGCGCGGGATCGCGCTCGGCCGGCGGCCCGTAGCCGCCGCCCCCGGGGAGGAGGATCTCCACCAGCGCGTCAGGGGGAAGCGCCTGCTCGGCCTTCGGGTTGGCGGGGGGGCGGCCGTTCACGAGCACCTCGCCCGGGGCGCCCGGCTCGCCGCCGAAGAAGCCCTGGGCGGGCACGCGGGTGCGGTCGCAGAGGATCGAGCAGACGTAGGGCTCCCGGGTCCGCACCCGGAAGGCGATCACCTGGCCGAGCCCGCCCCGGTAGCGGCCGTCGCCGCCCGAGCCCTCGCGGAGAGCCTTCTTCTCGACGAGGAGCGGCGACAGCGACTCGATGACCTCCACGGGAGTGCCCAGCACCCCCGACGGGAAGGCGGTGGCCGAGAGCCCATCCTTCGTGCTCCGGGCCCCCGTGCCGCCCGAGGTGAAGAAGATGTAGGTGAAGGGGGCGCCTGCTGCGTCCTTGCCCGCCGCCTGCACCCCCCAGATATTGGCCGAGCCCTCGGCCATGACGTGTTCCGGGAGCGCCTCCTTGAGGGCGCCCGCCACCACGTGGGGCAGGAGGTGCCCGATGATGTGCCGGGCGGCCACGGGGGCCGGGTGGCGGCAGTTGAGGATGCTTCCCGCGGGGGCGCCGATCCGTAGCGGGCGGAACGCCCCCTCGTTGTTGGGCACGTCCGGGCTCACGACGATCTTCACGCCGTACGTGGTGTAGGCCTCCGTGTAGTTCATCACCACGTTGATGCCGCGCCGGCTCTCGGGCGAGGAGCCCGCATAGTCGATCCAGAGCTCGTCCCCCCGCACCTCGCAGCGCACCGCGATGGTGACGGGCTCGCCGAAGCCGTCGGAGGTGATGCGGTAGGCGTAGGCGCCGGGTCGGAGCCGGGCGATGGACTCCCGCATGGCGCGCTCGGTCCTGCCGATGATCTCGTCGGCCAGCGGCTCCAGCGTCTCGATCCCGAACTCGTCCATGAACTCGAGCAGGCGGTCGCCCCCGACCGCCCCGCCGGCGATCTGGGCATGGAAGTCTCCCATCACGAGGTCGGGGAGGCGGGTGTTGGCGTGGATCAGGGCGGCCAGCGGGCGGCTCAGCTCCCCCGCCTCGTAGAGCTTCATGATGGGGATGAAGAGCCCCTCCTCGTACACCTCGCGCGCCTCGGCGGAGAGCACGTGGCCGCCGATGTCGGCCGTGTGGCAGGTCGAGGCGAAGAGCGCGACGCAGCGCCGCCCCCTGAAGACGGGGGTCACGATCGTGACGTCGTTGAGGTGCCCGGAGGTCTTCCAGGGATCGTTCGTGATCAGGACATCGCCGGCCCGGAGCGACTCGATGGGGTGAACCGCGAGGACGTGCTTCATGCAGAGCGCCATCGAGTTGATGTGGCCGGGCGTGCCGGTCACGGCCTGGGCGATCATGTAGCCGCGCCGGTCGAAGACGCCCGCGGACAGGTCCCCCGCCTCTCGCACCACGGAGGTGAAGGAGGTCCGCTGGAGGGCGGCCGCCTGCTCGTTGACCACGCCGATCAGCCGGTTCCAGCAGATATCCAGCGTGACGGGATCCATGGCGCTCACGGGCGGGGCTCCGTGGGGCGGCGGGCGACCACGCAGGCCTCATGGGTCGTCTGCGTGGCGTCCTCCGTCTGCATCCAGGCGGTGAAGGCCTGCACGGCGGCCCGCCGCTCGTCCTCGTCGAGATGGCCGGCCGCGACCATCTGGCGGCCGCGGCTGTCGGCCACGAGCCGCCAGGCGCCGGCCACGCGCAGGAAGTCCGCGTCGCCGGCCCGCACGGTCTCGACGAGCGGCGTCACGTGGATGTCCACGAGACCGGCGGCGGCGCACATCGCCGGCACTCGCTCGATGATGGCGTTGTCGAGCCCTCCGGCCTCGCGCCACTCGAGGAAGGCCCTGTAGAAGCGCGTCCAGGCGCCAGGCGGCTGGCTCCACTCGGCCCTCGTGTGGTCGTAGTCCAGGACGACCACCTGACCGCCGGGCCTCACGGCGCGCGCCATGGCTCCGAGCGCGGTCTCGGCGTCGGGGATCCACTGCAGGACACGCGCCGCGTTGACCAGGTCGAACTCCGCCTGCCAGCTGCTCTGGCGGATGTCGCCCTTGTAGAAGACGAGGTTCGGGATCTGGCCGGGCGGGCTCGCCTTCTCGGCGGCGGCGATCATCTCGGGGTTGAGGTCCATGCCCACCACGCTGCCAGGGTCCACACGCCGGGCTATCCCCATGGTGAGCGTGCCGGGACCGCAGCCGACGTCGAGCACCGTCATGCCAGGCTCGAGGAGCTCGAGAAGACAGCGGTGGCTGTTCTGGAGGGTCCGCGCGGTCAGTACCGCCAGGGCCTCCCGAGGGACGTACGCGTGATCGGTGGGGCGCATCAGAGCAGCCTCGCCACGAGGGTGAGCCGCTCGTCCACGTGGACGATGGCCCCGGGGCCGATGATCGTCGTGGACTCGCGCTCCTCGATGATGGCGGGCCCGCCGATGCGCATGCCGTGGCGGAGGGCATAGCGGTCGTAGACGGGCGTGTCCGCGTGGCCCCCCGCCTCGGGGAAGTAGGCTCGGCGGCGTGTCTTGACCTCGGGCTCGGTCCCTGCGGCGCCGGGGCCCTCGGCCACGCCCTCCGTGGCCGGGACGCTGGGCGTGGGACCCGAGACCACCACGCGCCAGTTGAGCGCCTCGATGGGGACGCCCATGGGGGTGCGGCTGTAGAGCATCCTGTAGGCCTCCTCGAAGGCAGCCGTGAGGGGCGCGAGGCTCTGCGGCCCCAGCGGGCCCCCGGGGACGGGGGCCTCCACCTCGTGCCCCTGGCCCAGGTAGCGCATCTCGGCGCTGCGGCGGAAGGCCATGTCCCGCTCGGCCACGCCCGCGCGGCTCAGCACCTGTCGCCCCTCGGCCTCCATCTCGGCGAACAGCTCGTTGACGCGGTCCCAGTCGGCCCGGTCGAGCGGCTGAGGGGCCGTGCGGACGAAGTCGAAGGCCAGCGGCGCGGCCAGGAGGCCATAGGCCGAGATGGCGCCGGCGGCGAAGGGGATCAGGACGCACGGGGCCTTGAGGATGCGGCCCACGTTCCACGCATGCACGGGACCCGCGCCGCCGAAGGCGAAGAGGGGGTAGGCCCGCAGGTCCCGGCCGCGCTCGATGCCATGGATCCGCGCCGCGGCGGCCATGTTCTCGTTGACCACGCGGTGGATGCCCCAGGCGGCTTCCATGAGGGACAGCCCCATCGGGCGCGCGACGCGCTCCTCGACGGCGCGGCGGGCAGCCTCCGCGTCGAGCCGCATGCGCCCCCCCAGGAAGAAGTCGGGATCGAGGTAGCCAAGGAGGAGGTCGGCGTCGGTGACGGTGGGCTCGGTGCCGCCCAGGGCATAGCAGGCCGGGCCCGGATCGGCGCCAGCGCTCCGGGGTCCGACCTTCAAGAGCCCCATCCGGTCCACGCGCGCGATAGAGCCGCCGCCGGCGCCGATCTCGATCATCTCGATGACGGGGACGCGGATCGGCAGCCCCGAGCCCTTCTTGAAGCGGTCGGCGCGCGCCACCTCGAACTCCCGCGCCACCAGCGGCCGGCCGCCGTCGATGACGCAGGCCTTGGCCGTGGTGCCGCCCATGTCGAAGGAGAGCAGGCGCTCGGCCCCCATCTGGCGGGCGGCGCGCGCGGCGGCCAGCGCGCCGGCGGCGGGGCCGGACTCCACGAGGCGGATCGGCACGCGCCGGGCCGTCTCGGGCGTGGCGATGCCACCCGAGGAGAGCATCACGTAGAAGTTCCCGGGGATCCCCATCTCGGCGAGCTTGCGCTCGAGGTCGTCGAGGTAGCGCGCCATGAGCGGCATCACGTAGACGTTGGCCACGGTGGTCGAGGTGCGCTCGAACTCGCGGATCTCGGGCACCACCTCGGATGAGCAGGAGACCGGCAGCCCGGGCGCCAGCCCGGCGACGAGGGCCGCGAGGGCCCGCTCGTGGGCGGGATTGCGGTACGCGTGGAGCAGCGACACGGCGATCGCCTCGACGCCCTGGGTCAGGAGCGCCGCGACGGCGGCGCGGGCGGCCTCCTCGTCCAGCGGACGGAGGACACTGCCGTCCGGCAGCAGCCGCTCCGGCACCTCGAGGCGCAGGTGGCGCGGCACGAGGGGCGCGGGCGGATCGATGAAGAGGTCGTACATGTCGTACCGTCCCTCGCGGCCGATCTCGAGGGTATCGCGGAAACCGGCCGTGGCGAGGAGGCCGGTGCGCGCGCCCTGACGCTCGATGAGGGCGTTGGTGGCGAGGGTCGTACCGTGGATCAGCGTGCGCACGGCGACCGGCGCGCCCCGGGCCTCGTGGAGCAGGGCGACCACGCCCTGCTCGACGGCCTGGGCCGGATCCTTCGGCGTCGTCAGGAGCTTGCCGACGTGCACCGCCCCCGTGGTCTCGTCCACCCAGACGAGATCGGTGAACGTGCCGCCGATGTCGACGCCGATGCGGGCGCTGGTGGGCGGGGGCGGGGCCATGGGGCGCTAGTGTAGGGGGCGCCTCGAGATGCGTCAAGGACTGGCACGGGGCCCTCGACCCGTGTCGCGGGGCCGTGGTATTCTCTCGCTGCCTCCCGGAAAACCCGGGTGTCATCGACGCGCTCACCTTCCAAGGAGGTTCCGATGAAGCTGCGCAAGAGCTCTCTCGCTCTGCTCGCCGCCACGCTCGCCGTGGCGCTCGTGCTCCCCTCCGCGCCCCTGGCCCAGCAGCGGAGGCTCGTCACCATCGCGTCCGGCTGGGTCGTGGGCGTCTACTATCCGCTGGCAGGGGCCATGTCGCGGATCGTCTACAAGGTCAAGGACCTCAACATCCGGGCCACCGTGGAGTCCTCCGGCGCCTCCGTCGCCAACGCCCAGCTCGTCGGCTCCGGTGACGCCGACTTCGCGCTGCTCCAGAACGACATCGCCTATTACGCCTACAACGGCGTGACGCTGTCGGCCTTCCAGGGCAAGCCCGTCAAGAACATGGGGGGCGTGTTCACGATCTATCCCGAGCTCGTCCACGTGGTGGCGACCAAGGCGTCGGGGATCAAGGGCATCCGCGACCTCAAGGGCAAGAAGGTGGTGCTCGGCCCGCAGGGGTCCGGCACCGAGGCCAATGCGATCCAGGTGATGGAGATCCACGGTCTCAAGGTGGGCGACGTCCAGGCCGAGCGCATCGACGCCGCGGCCGCGGCGGATCAGCTCAAGGACGGGCGGGTGGACGCGGCCTTCTTCACCACCGGGCTCGGCTCCGCCGTGATCGTGGACACCTCCATCTCCGGCAAGACGGTGCTGGTGCCGGTGGCGGGGAGCGAGGCCGCGGCGCTGATCAAGAAGTACCCCTTTTACACGACGGTGAAGGTGCCCGCCAACACCTACAAGGACCAGGCTGAGGCCCAGACGGTGGCGGTGATGGCGATGATGGTGGCCAGGGCCGAGCTGTCGGAGGACCTGGTCTACAAGTTCACCAAGGCCATCTTCGACGACCTCAAGCAGTTCCACGAGGCCCACTCGGCGGCCAAGAGCCTGACCCTCGCGACGGCGCTCAACGGCATGCCGATCCCGCTCCACCCGGGAGCGGAGAAGTTCTTCAGGGAGAAGGGCATCAAGAAGTAGCGGAACGGGGACACCGGTGATCCGCCGCTCCCGCCTGATCCTCGCCCTCATCGCCGTGGCCATGGTCCTGGCCACGGCGGCGGGGGCGTGGCTCCCGGGGGAGATGGGCGGTGGGCCCGGCCCCGAGCTGGTCGTGACGGAGGCCCGGGCCAGTCGCGTCCTCCTGCGGCACCTGGTGGCTCCCGGGGAGCGGTTCACGCTCGCCTATCTGCACTCGGTCTCGCAGACGCGGGTGAGCGGCGTCTTCGAGGTGGTGGCCGGGGGCGACCTCGTCGTCCGCGAGACCTCCTTCGGCACCTTCGGGCCCGGTCTTCCCGAGCTCGGGCCGGGCGACCGGTACGAGATCCGCGACGGGCTCATCCGCCAGTTCGGCCTGAACCAGCGCCTGCCGGAGATCTCGCTCTTCGTTCATCCGTACACCGAGCACCGGCTCGAGGTCGGCGGGCGCACCCTGGATCTCTCCGGAACGCTCCCCGGGGGCACGCTGGTGCGCATCGCCGTCGAAGCCACCCGCTGACCCTGCCCCGGCCCGACGTGCTTCGGCTCCGGGTGACAGCGCCGGGTCGGGCGGGAACACCGGTCCCGTGGCGATAACCAATCAGGAAAGGGGAACGCGATGCCGACCGTGCTGTACGAGCAGAAGGATCGCGTCGTCACCATCACGCTCAACCGTCCGGACGCCATGAACGCCGTGGACCCCGAGACCCACGAGGCGCTGATCGACGCGTGGCTGCGCTTCCGGGACGACGACTCCGCCTGGGTCGCGATCCTCACCGGAGCGGGCGACAGGGCGTTCTCTGCCGGGGCGGACCTCAAGACGTTCGTCCCCGCCGAACGCGGGGGCGGCGGGGGCATCCGGCGGAAGGAGTACGGGTTCGCCGGCATCACCAAGGGGATGGAGATCTACAAGCCGATCATCGCGGCGATCAACGGTTTCTGCCTCGCCGGCGGGCTCGAGCAGGCGCTCTGCTGCGACCTCCGCGTGGCGTCCACGACCGCGCGCTTCGCGCTCACCGAAGTGCGCTGGGCGATCATCCCCGGCGGCGGGGGGACGCAGCGGCTGCCGCGAGCCGTCCCGCTCGCGAAGGCCATGGAGCTGACCCTGCTGGCCGAGCCGATCGACGCCCAGGAGGCGCTCCGCATCGGGCTCGTCAACAAG